>JAJZTU010000193.1 GCA_021848765.1 Bacillota bacterium | reverse complement strand
ATCTGATGAGGTTCGCATTATAACCTCCGGCTAAACCCCGGTCGGCTGTGATTACCACATAGCCGATTGACTTGGACTCCCGGACCTCCAAAAGGGGATGGGCTGCATCCTTGGCCACAGCCACTAAACGGCCCAGAGTTTCACTTAGTTCCTTGGCAAAGGGGCGGGCCTGAACAACTCGCTCCTGGGCACGGCGCAGTTTGGCAGCAGCTACCATTTTCATGGCCTTGGTTATTTGCTGGGTGCTCTTAACACTCTTGATGCGGCGCTTAATATCGCGCATGCTTGGCATTTCCGGTCTCACCACCTTAGTTGGCGTATTACCTGGGGTCAGTTACCAATTTATTAAAACATCTTCTTGAAGTCATTAATGGCAGCTTCAAATCTCTTAATGAGGTCATCGCTCATCGCGCCTTTTTCGGTAATTTCGTTGCCGATTTCCGGCTTGTTAGAGCACATGTACTTGAGGAACTCTTCTTCGAATTTGCCGATGCGGGCGGTTTCAATGTCATCCAGGAAACCGTTTACAGCACAGAAGATAATCATTACCTGCTCAGCAACACCCATCGGGATGTACTGGCCTTGCTTCAACATTTCCACGGTTTTCTCACCGCGGAGCAGGCGGGCCTGAGTTGCCTTGTCCAGGTCGGAACCAAACTGGGCAAAAGCCGCTAATTCCCGGTACTGGGCCAGGTCCAGACGGAGACGCCCGGCAACCTGCTTCATGGCTTTAGTCTGGGCCGCGCCCCCTACCCGGGATACGGACAGACCAACGTTAATCGCAGGCCGGATACCGGCGTAGAAGAGGTCGGACTCCAGGAAGATCTGCCCGTCGGTGATGGAAATAACGTTAGTGGGAATGTAGGCAGAAACGTCACCGGCCTGGGTTTCGATAATCGGCAGAGCAGTGAGGGAGCCTCCGCCCAGGGAATCATTGAGTTTGGCTGCCCGCTCCAACAAACGGGAGTGCAGGTAGAATACGTCTCCGGGATAAGCTTCCCGGCCGGGAGGACGGCGGAGCAGCAGGGACAGTTCGCGGTAGGCAACTGCCTGCTTGGACAGGTCATCATAGATAATCAGGACGTGCTTACCCTGCTCCATGAATTCTTCACCGATAGCGCAGCCGGAGTAAGGAGCGATATACAGCATAGGAGAGGGCTCGGAGGCAGTAGCGGCTACTACGATGGTGTAATCCATAGCGCCGTGTTCTTCCAGGCTCTTGACTACTTTGGCAACAGTGGAGGCTTTCTGGCCTACGGCTACATAGATACAGATTACATCTCCACCCTTTTGGTTAATAATGGTGTCAACAGCTACAGCGGTCTTACCGGTCTGGCGGTCGCCAATGATTAATTCCCGCTGGCCCCGGCCGATGGGGACCATGGCGTCGATAGCTTTCAAGCCGGTCTGCAGGGGCTGGTGTACGGACTTCCGGGTAATAACCCCGGGAGCCACCCGCTCTACGGGACGGAACTTGTCAGAATTGATGGGACCTTTACCGTCAATAGGCTGGCCCATGGCGTTGACGACCCGGCCGATAAGAGCATCCCCTACAGGAACCTCCACGATCCGGCCGGTCCGCTTTACGGTGTCACCTTCTTTAATTTGGGTGTAGGGACCCAGGATAACTGCGCCGACATTGTCTTCTTCCAGGTTGAGCACCATGCCGTAAACACCGCCGGTAAATTCCAGCAGCTCACCGGCCATGGCCTCATCCAGACCATAAATCCGCGCAATACCGTCACCAACCTGAATTACTGTACCAACGTCAGTTACTGCTACATCAGTGCGGTATTGTTCAATGCGCTGCTTTATGATCGAACTGATCTCTTCAGGTCTGATATTCATTAAGTTGCTCACCCCTAACTTACTTTTTGTGCGGTTAGCCCTGGAGGAGGGCCTCCTTGAGCAGTTCCAGGCGTTTGGTCACACTGCCGTCGATAACCTTATCACCGAGGCGGACTACCAGGCCGCCAAGCAGGCCGGCATCAACCTTGGCGGTGAGGCGGATATTCTTGCCGGTCATGGCTGCCAGCTTGGCCTTGATGGCTTCCAGGTCGGCTCCGGTCAGTTCCTGGGCAGAAGTAACTTCGGCATCCCGGATATTCCGGGCTTCATTGGCATAGACCACAAATTCATTGTAAATATCCTTAAGGAAGGCTTCCCGGCGCTTGTCGAGAATCACCTTCAGGAAATCCACAGTGGTGTTGGAGACTTCGCCGGTAAATACTTTATCGACGATATCCTTTTTTACGGATGTTTCCAGGAGTTGGTTGGCCAAAGCCTTGCGGAGATCGTCATTTGTCTCCACTGTGTTGATTACCTTTTCCAACTCACTCTCAAACTCATCCAGTTTGCCCTGTTCCCGGGCAATGGCAAAGAAGGCAGAGGCATAGCGGCGGCCAATGGCATTTTCTAGCATGGCAGATCCCCTACCTCGTCAACAAATTCCTTTACCATTTTTTCATGATCCTGTACGGAAATGCTCTTGCCTACTACTTTGCCGGCAGCCAGTACGGCCAGGGTAGCAACTTCCTGACGGAGAGCGGCCACGGCCTGGTTTTTCTCCCGGGTAATTTCGGTATGGGCCTGCTTGATGGCTCTGTCAGCCTCAACCTTGGCGTTTTTCACAATATCTTCTCTCATTTCCTCGCCCATTTTGGTAGCCCGCTCGATAATCTCCTGGGCTTCCTTCTTGGCTTCGGCTAACTGGCCTTGATACTGGCCCTTGATCCGGTCAGCTTCCTGACGGGCGCTTTCAGCTTGCTGGAAGGATTCGGCGATAGTGCGCTTCCGGTCATCCAGCATCTGCAGCATGGGCTTATAGAGAAGTTTGTTCAGAATGTACAATAAAGCTAGAAAGTTAACAAAGGACCACGCCATTAGTTTTATGTTAAAGTCCATTAGCTTGTGGACCTCCTTTCATTCATCAGCTGGTAGGAGCAAAGGAGCAAGGGGGGCCTCCCCCTGCTCCTTGATTCCTGTCCCTCGCCTTAAGCACCCAATTTGCCATAAAGCATAAGTGCAATTACGAGACCATAGATGGTCAGGGTTTCCATGAATGCCAAGGCAATGAAGAGAAGGGTACGTACAGTTCCAGTCGCTTCAGGTTGACGAGCGATGGATTCGAAGGCTTTACCGGCAGCGATACCTTGACCGACACCGGCGCCGATAGCACCGAGGCCTACTGCCAGACCGGCACCGATAGCGATGAGACCACTTACGATTGTCATTTTTTTCCCCCCTTTCCAAGGTGTCTATGCTTCTCTACGAAAATTTTAATGATGTTTTTCGGTTGCCCCTGCAATATAGGTAGTAGCCAGCAGGGTGAACACGAAAGCTTGGATGGCACCGGTTAGGACTCCCAAGAGCTGGATGGGAACAGGCACGAAATAGGGGACCATCGCCAAGAGGCTTCCCACTACCAGTTCATGACCGAAAATGTTCCCGTAAAGACGCATTGCCAGCGAGACCGGTCTGACGACTTCCTCGATAAGATTCAGAGGGAGCATCCACCACATGGGCGAGAAAAAATGTTTGAAATAGCCCAGGCCGTGGGTCAGCAGACCAAAAATGTGGTTGGACATGAATACAATAATAGCTAATGCGGCTGTAACACTAAGATTCGCTGTGGGCGGTATGTACTTGCCAATCCCGCCGGCTTCCGGACCTTCATGACCTACCCAGGGCAGCAGGCCAATGTAGTTGGAGGCCAGGATAAAGAGAAAAAAGGTCATCAAGAGAGGAAAATACTTTTTCACCCTTTCCGGACCCAGCATCCCTTCCAGGAAGTTATACATGCCCTCAATGAGAAATTCCACTACATTCTGTAAACCACTGGGGACCTTTTGCATATTCCGGGTGGCCAGTACAGCTATGAGAACCAGAAGAGCCATGACCCCCCAGGCTGTGGTGAGGTACATGCCCCCCCAATCACTTATGAGTCCACCACCATGTGCTTGTGCTGCTTCAGCGCTACCGAACAACCTTACCACCTCCTTCTTGAAATAATTTTATTGTTCTCTTGGATCTTTAGGAAATTTAGTTGTACTATAGAATGCTTTCACATTCTTAGTTAACCAGATTAGCTGCCAGGCCATCACCCCGAGAATTATCCCCAGGGCCAGTGCAAATCCGGCCAGGCGAAGCACCAGGTAAAGTACCCCTGCCAGAATGGCAAAGCGCAAATAATAGAGAATCATTACCAAAAATTTACCCCACTTGGGGGTAAAGCTAAAAGACCATTTCAAGGTGAGTTCCAGCAGGTAGAAGTGTACTACCGCCAGCAGGAGGCCGAAAAACATACCTAAAGCTGCCCATTTTACGCTATCAACGGTTATCCCCAGAATTTCTCCTTGAAGCAAGGGGTCATTCTCCTCCCTTGTTGGATACCATGATGTCATATACTGACTTGAATCCGGCTGCAACCCCAATTATAACCATTCCTATGGTAAACCAGGGGTCAGTATGTAATTTGCGGTCAATAAAGCTGCCAATCCAGTAACCAACCAGCACACCGGCGGCCAGGGTAGCTCCCAGGGAAAAAATCGTCCCCAGGGCTTTTACGTTTTCCCAATCCTTTTGTGCCACTTCCCTCACCCTTCCATTCATGGTCATTCATAGTGTGTTCGGCATGAATGTCCAATATTCGGTTTTGGTTGCGGGTCTGTTAAGTCCTGTCGCCTAGTGGCACTTTCCAAAGGTTAACTGGTTATTTTTAACGGTTAACTGTTTTTCCACCGTCTTAATTATTCGTGGTAATTCTGGAAAATCCTTTTTTCTACAGAAGGAAATTTTTAATTTTTTTAGACAATTCACTTAACCGCGAAATCGACCGGTCTTACCGCATTTTTGTCAAAATAAAATAATAAACTCTGGATTATCCGCCTGCAGGCCTGCCCGTCCCCGTACGGGTTAACTGCATTGGCCATGCTCCGGTATGCTCCGGGGGAGGAGAGGAGTTCACTGACACTCTCTACCAGCTTTTGCCGGTCAGTACCAACCATGCGGACTGTACCGGCTACCACAGCCTCGGGACGCTCAGTGGTATCCCTGAGCACCATAACCGGTTTACCCAGGGACGGGGCCTCTTCCTGAAGCCCCCCGGAATCAGTGAGGACCAGGTGGCTTTTATTCATGAGATTAATGAAGGGCTGGTAGTCCAGGGGTTCGATCAGCCGTACCCTTTTCAGGCCACCCAGGACTTCCTCTACAACCGCCCTCACCTTGGGGTTTTTATGTACAGGAAAGACTACCAGTACATCAGGATAGCGCTCAATAATCTCTTTAAGGCCCAGGTAAATCTGGCGCATGGGCTCACCCAGGTTTTCCCGGCGGTGAGTGGTCACCAAAAGCACCCGGTGGTTGGCAAAGTCGATGTTCCGGAGGTCAGGACCGGTAAACGGGTAATCCGGCCGTACTGTCTGCAGCAGGGCATCAATTACTGTGTTGCCGGTTACAAAAATTGTTTCCGGATTTACGCCCTCCCTGAGCAGGTTTTCCCGGGAAGTGGTAGTCGGGGCAAAATGCAGGTCGGCTATGGACCCGGTAAGCTTCCTGTTCATCTCTTCGGGAAAGGGGGAGCGCTTGTTTCCGGTCCGCAGCCCTGCCTCCACATGGCCAACAGGAATCTGCAGGTAAAAGGAGGCCAGGCTGGCCACAAAGGTTGTGGTAGTGTCCCCATGCACAAGGACCAGGTCAGGTTTTTCCTCCTCCAGGACGGACTTCAGGCCGGTTAAGGCCTTACAGGTCACATCAAAAAGGGTTTGGTTAGCCTGCATGATGTCCAGGTCATGGTCAGGTTTAATTTCGAACAGGTCCAGCACCTGGTCCAGCATTTCCCTGTGCTGGGCAGTTACCGCGACCACGCAGTGAAAGGCTTCCCCGGCCTCCAGGGCTTTTACCAGAGGGGCCATTTTGATGGCTTCCGGCCTGGTGCCGAAGATGGTCATGATTTTTTTCCGGGGCATCAATGGGTCACTCCTTTGTCCGAACTTTTCGTGTCCGGCCGTGGGCTTATTAGCGTTCCGGCCGGACTTGTTTACGTCCGGTCAAGAATGACTAACGCCTCGGCCGGACTTGTTTACGTCCGGTCGGGTACCTGCCGGTGGTGTCGTCTCCGCGCTCAGTACCTTGCAGCTCTAAGCTCGGTGCACTAACAGAATCGACCAACCTCACCGATGGGGCGTCCGTGCCCCCGGTGAGGTTGCCGCCGTCCATGGCGGCAAGGTCGATTCTGTTGCGCACCTTCGCTAAGAGCCGCAAAGGTACTGAGCGAGTCGCTCCCCCACCGGCAGGCACCCGACCTGGGTTTGACAGTAAGCTGTGTTAGGGTAAGCTATGTTAAGCATGTTCACCCTGCCAGAGTCGTTTATGTAGACCGGTGGCCTCTGCGTGTTCTTCACTATGTATCGTTGCCACTAAATATCGTTCCCACTATGTATTCCTGGGCGCTATATAGCCTTTGCGAACCAGTTTGTCTACATGAGCCTGGACCGCAGACTGGATGTCTACACCGTAAGTGTCCTCCAGAACGTACATCATGGTTATAGCCGTCTGGGCCACGTCCAGGAGTTCGTGGGTAATGCCCTGGACTACTTCGGCTTCAGCCTTTTCCTGTTGTTCCCCGTTAATCCCCCGGAACTT
>JAJZTU010000192.1 GCA_021848765.1 Bacillota bacterium | reverse complement strand
ATTCCTCACTCATGCAGATGGCCGAAATTTGTTGAATAAACCTCTTCAACTCATCTTCCCTGGAGTCTGCCATACTGCTGACCATACCGGTTCTCCTTTCTGCGGAGCTACTCACAAATGTTATTTTAGCATGCCCGGAGGATGCTGTAAACGATTTTCTATAATTATTATATTATCTGGCCTCCTGGATATGCCAGCTTCTAATCCCCAATTGTAACTGGTTCAGAATTGAGCGGGCCTTTTCTATATCAGCTTTAATTTGATTAAGCAGTTCATCAATACTGTTGAAAGCTTTTTCCCCCCGGATTCGCTCAAGGAATATCACTTCGATTTCTCTATCATAAATATCCCGCTGAAAATCGAAAACAAAGACTTCGACGTTTCTGCGCCGGCTGTCACGGTGAAAGGTAGGCTTGACTCCAATATTTGCTACCCCGCTAAATCTCTCTTCCCCCATGACTACCTCCACGGCATATACACCGTTGGCAGGTACCAGAATATCTTCCGGGAGGTCTAAATTAGCAGTGGGAAAACCTAACTGACGCCCACGTTTTTCTCCATGAACCACCTTTCCTTTCAGGAAGGGACAGTAGCCCAGAAAGGTGGCCGCCTTTTTGACCTCACCCTGCAGCAGGAGTTCCCTGATTAGGGTACTGCTGACTACCTCACCGGCAACTTCGACCGGTGAGACAACCTTAACCGAAAAACCATATTCTTTGCCAAGCCCGGTAAGTAATTCCGGGGTTCCCGTCCCTCCGCACCCAAAGGAATAGTTATAGCCAATAACCACCCCTGCTACCTGTAAACTTTGGCAAAGGACCTGCTGAACAAACTCTTTGGGCGGCAAAGCGGCAAAGTCGCGGTTAAAGGTCGCCAGCAGCATGACCTCCGCACCAAGCTGTCCCATAAGGTTAATTTTTTCCTCGACGGGAAGCAACATAGGAGGTGCTTGTTCAGGATTCAGAACCTTTAAGGGGTGGGGATAAAAAGTGAAGATTCCGGGAACTCCGGCCAGTTCGTGGGCCATGTCCACGGTTTCTCTGATTAGTTCCCTGTGTCCCATATGTACTCCATCAAAGTTTCCCAGGGCCATGACTAACCTTGCATGAGGATGCCCGCCCAACTCTTGAAATGAACGGTAGATCTTCACATTATCCCTCCCTGCTGTGTATTGCTATGTAAAGCGCAAAGCTGTTTCCTGAGTATCTTAAGCTGTTAGCAATCAGGCCTAGAATACCGTTTCGGGTTGATAGTAGAACTGATCTTTATATACAGGGTTTTCCACTGCTCTGGCAATTGCTACCAGCTGCCCAAAACTGCTATATAAGCGCACCAAATCACCTGTTTCCACTGCTTCCCCAGCGCCCCGGGCTACCCCGGCCTGGTAGAGGGGGTTGCCGTTTTGCACCCGGACTAAAGCCGAGTCCCTGACTACTATAGCAGGAAGGTGGTTTAATACGGTGTCCAAAGGTGTAAGCGTTTCCACAGACCTGCCTGCTTCCGCCATGGCCCGGAGTTCTTCCAGTGTCATAGCATCTGCCAGTGCAAATGGGCCTGATTTAGTGCGAATCAGATAGGACATAAACCCTCCGGTCCCCAGGTAAACTCCCAAGTCAGCACAGAGGGTACGTATATAAGTGCCTTTAGAACAGGTTATATCAAAGAGTATTCTCGGGTGCGGACTACCTTGTCCGCTTATCTTTACTATTTCCAACCTATGGATGGTAACCTCCCGGGGCGCCCTTTCCACCTCAATACCTTGGCGTGCCAGTTGGTACAGCCTTTTTCCCTGATGCTTAACCGCTGATACCATGGGAGGGACCTGGAGGATGTTGCCGGTAAATTTACTGAAAGCATCCGCTATCCGGCCGGTGGTAATCCCGCCGGCATCCTGTTCCTCTAAAACACTTCCGAATCCATCCTGGGTATCGGTAGTCATACCTAAAGTCAACTCACCCCGGTAGGACTTGTCCTGGTCACTTAGCCACTGGGCAACCTTTGTGGCCCGGCCCAGGCAGACCGGGAGAACACCGGGCACACCGGGGTCAAGAGTACCTGTATGACCGGCTTTTTGGACCTTAAGCAGCCTGCGGACCCAGCCTACCACCTGCTGGGAGGTCATTCCCGGAGGCTTCAGGATATTAATTATACCAATCACTTCGTCTCCAGCACCGCCTCCAGGGCCGCCGCCACCACATTTTCCACGGCCTCTGCCAGGGTGACCCGGTAGCGGCAGCCCGCAGCCCTAACATGGCCTCCCCCGCCGAATTTTGCTGCCAAGTCGGATACATTTACTGTGGACTTGGAGCGAAAGCTGATCTTGATTAGTTGCTCCCCGCTTTCCCTGAAGAGAATACCGACCTCCACACCTTTGATAGACTTGGCATAGTTAACCACACCCTCCAGGTGTTCATCTTTGGCATTTAAACTTTCCATTACCTGCCGGTTAAAAGTCATCCAGGCCACCTTGCCGCACGGGGATAGCTGCAAGTTATCCAAACCCGCCTGGATTAGCCGCAGGCTGGTGAGGGGAACCTCCTCGTAAAGTTCACGGTTAACAACATCCTGGTCCAGGCCGGTGGACAATAGTTCGGCAGCCGCTTGGTGGGCGCGGGGCGAAGTATTGCTGTACCTGAAAGAGCCGGTATCTGTAACCAGGGAGACATACAAGCAGGTAGCTATATCCGGATCTATCATAACACCTAATTCTTTCAGGAGTTCCATGATAATTAGGCCCGCAGAAGCAGCCTCAGAGTCCACCAAATTAACTGTGCCAAAAAATTCGTTACTGATATGGTGATCGATGTTGATGACCGTCCCTGCGCGGGCTAACCAGGGAATGACCTCGTCTCCGGCCCGCTTTGGATCGGAACAATCCACACAAACCACTACCCGATTCAAAAAATGGGTTGCTTCAGGTATAACTATCCGGTCACTTTCCGGCAAAAACCGGTAGATTTCAGGCACCCCGTCAATGTTGAGCATGGTAACCTTTTTGCCCATTTTCTGTAAACCAAGGCCGAAGGCCAGGGTAGAGCCCAAGGTATCACCATCGGGATTGGTATGACCAATGACTGTAATGGGGGACTGAGTTGCTCTGAGCAGTTGTGCAACTTCCTGGAGGCTACTCATTATCTCCTGTCCTCTCTCCTGTCCTCTCTCCTGTCCTCTCTCCTGTCCTCTCTCCGGCCTGGCTGTCCTGAACCTGGTTCAATAATTTTAAAATCTTGGCGCCGTGCTCAATAGATTCATCAAACTTAAAACTGATCTCCGGGGTATAACGCAGCCTCAGGCGCTTGCCAAGCTCATTTCTGATAAAACCCTGAGCATTATTCAGCGCCATAAGGGCCTTTTCCCTTTCCTCAGCCGGCGCCATGGTGCTGACAAAGATTTTGGCATGACGTAAATCGTTAGATACTTCCACAGAGGTAAGGGTGACAAAACCAATCCGGGGGTCTTTCAGTTCCCCGCGGAGCAGGTAGGCCACTTCCCGTTTAATTTCCTCAGCTATGCGATTGGCCCGGTGGAAGCCCATAACATCACCCCATTTATAGTTCTCGTTTTACTTCTTCAAAGGTAAACGCCTCAATGATATCACCGTCTTGAATGTCATTGTACTTATCAATGGTAATACCACACTCGTACCCTTGTGCTACTTCTTTGGCGTCATCCTTAAACCTTTTCAGTGAGTCCAGCTGGCCTTCGTGGACAACTATGCCGTCCCGGATAACCCGGACCTTGGCATCCCGGGTAACCTTACCCTCAGTTACATAGCAGCCGGCTATGGTACCGATTTTGGAAGCCTTAAACGTCTGCCTGACCTCCGCACGACCCAGGATAACCTCTTTGATGTCAGGGTCCAAAAGTCCGGTCATGGCAGCTTTAACATCTTCAATGGCATTGTAGATTACCCGGTAGAGGCGGATATCAACCTGTTCATTTTCCGCAGCCTTGCGGGCATTGTTATCCGGACGCACGTTAAAACCGATGATAATAGCATTAGATGCCGAGGCCAGCATGATATCAGTTTCGGTAATAGCGCCCACACCGCCGTGAATGGGGTTAACCCGGACTTCATCGGTGGACAGGCGGGCCAGGGACTGCTTGACGGCCTCCACAGAACCCTGTACATCAGCCTTAATAATGATATTGAGTTCCTTGATCTCGCCTTCCTTGATGTGTTTGAAAAGGTCCTCCAGAGTAACTTTACTGGTGGTCTTCAGTTCTTCTTCACGTCTCTTAACCAGGCGTTTTTCAGCAATTTGGCGGGCCTTCTTGTCATCATCCAGGGCATGGAAAACATCCCCGGCCTGAGGCACGTCATTAAGTCCCAAAACCTCCACCGGAGTAGAAGGTCCGGCCTTTTTAACCCTGCGGCCCTTGTCATCAATCATGGCCCTGACCTTACCATAGGCTGATCCGGCCACCAGGGAATCCCCCACCTGCAGGGTTCCGTTCTGCACCAGGACGGTAGCTACCGGTCCCCGGCCTTTGTCCAACTCTGCTTCTATAACAGTACCCTTGCCCGGACGCTTGGGATTGGCTTTTAATTCAGCCATTTCCGTAACCAGAAGAATCATTTCCAGGATTTCTTCCAGGTTCATTCTGGCCTTGGCGGAGACGTTCACACAGATGGTGTCTCCACCCCATTCTTCGGCAACCAAACCGTGCTCAGTAAGCTCCTGCTTGACCCGGTCGGGGTTAGCCCCCGGTTTGTCAATCTTGTTGATCGCCACGATTATAGGCACTTTTGCGGCCTTGGCGTGGTTAATGGCCTCGATTGTCTGAGGCATTACGCCGTCATCTGCAGCTACCACCAGAATGGCAACATCGGTAACATTAGCCCCCCTGGCCCGCATGGCAGTGAAAGCTTCGTGGCCGGGAGTATCCAGGAAGGTGATCTTTTGGCCGTTGTGTTCAACCTGGTAGGCGCCGATATGCTGGGTAATTCCCCCGGCTTCGGTTGCAATAACATTGGTGGACCTGATCGCGTCCAGCAAAGATGTTTTGCCGTGGTCTACGTGCCCCATTACTACGACCACACACGGGCGCTTAACCAAATCTTCAGGCTTATCTTCAAACTCTTCAAGCAGTTCTTCATCCGTCTTCTCGATGACCACTTCTACCTTAAAACCTAAGTCAGTGGCCAGAATCTCAGCGGTATCCGAGTCAATCTCCTGATTAATGGTGGACATGACGCCCAGTCCCATCAACTTCTTGATCAGTTCGGAAGCCGGCTTCTTCATTTTCTCGGCTAGTTCCTTAACAGTAATCGATTCCCCGATAACGATAGGTTTTTGTTCCTTGGGCTGGGTTTCGGGGGCTTTTCCCGGTGCCGGTTCTCCAAAGCGGCCTTTTTTGGGTCTTTGGCCCTTGGCCTTTTCCAGGATAATCTGTTCTTCCCGCTCTTCTTTCCGGTCAGATCTGACGTGCTCGGCAGTCTTGGGTTTCTCCCTGATTTCCCGGCGCTCAGGCTGCTGCTCAGCGGAAACCGGAGCAGGCGCTTCCCAACGGCCGCCGGCAGGACGCCCTTGTCCCGGGCGGTCCCCCTGAGGCCGCGGACCTCCTGGTCTACCCCCACCCTGGGGACGGTATCCATCTCTACGCTGGTCCGGCCTGCCTTGACCGAAACCGCCCTGACCTTGGGGCCGGTCACCCTGGGGTCTGCGGTCCTGCCACTGACCCTGGCCTTGGGGCCGGTCACCCTGGGGCCTGCGGTCCTGCCACTGACCCTGGCCTTGGGGCCGGTCACCCTGGGGCCTGCGGTCCTGCCACTGACCCTGGCCTTGGGGCCGGTCACCCTGGGGTCTGCGGTCCTGCCACTGGCCTTGACCCTGGGGCCGGTCACCCTGTGGTCTCCGGTCCTGAACCTGGCCCTGACCCTGGGGCCGGTCACCCTGGGGTCTGCGGTCCTGCCATTGACCCTGACCCTGGGGTCTGTCCCCTTGTGGTCTGCGGTCCTGCCACTGGCCCTGACCTTGGGGTCTATCGCCCTGTGGTCTCCGGTCCTGAACCTGGCCCTGGCGATTACTACCCTGAGCAGGCCGGGGTCTTTGGTCTGCTTTTGCTCCCTGCTGCTTATCACGATCCGGATGCTCTTTGCCTTTATCCCTGCCGCCCCCCCTGGCCCGGTCTCTCAACTTTTCCACCAGGTCGTCTTCCAGGGTACTCATATGATTTTTTACTTCTAAGCCCATATTAGCCAACCAGTTAATCACAGCTTTGCTTTCCAAGCCAAGCTCTTTAGCTAATTCATAAACTCGTAATTTACCCATTAATTCACCCCCATTTTTCAGCATTCCAGGTCTTGTCCTCCTACTGAGGCATCCAGCAGTATCTGCGCAAAACGTTCATCAGTAACAACTACCACCGAGCGCGGAGATCTGCCAATAATCCTTCCCAACTCACACTGGGCTCCGGTAACCAGACAGGGAACCCCTTCTCCTTCACACCAGTGAATGTAGTTGTTCCTGGTCCGCTCTGAAGCATCCTGCGCTACAATAACCAGATACCCTTTCTTTTTTCGTAAGACAGCCTGGGCAGCTGACTCTCCCGAAGCAATTTTTCCCGCCCTCTGGGCAAAACCCAGCATGGTGGTAAATCTCTCTTGCACCTACTGGCTCACCAGCCTCTCCGAAAGTTGGTTTAGAACTTCCGGGTCGTAAGGCACAC
>JAJZTU010000191.1 GCA_021848765.1 Bacillota bacterium | reverse complement strand
GTACCGTCTTGGGCAGACCTGATACCAAGTCCCGGCCGCGCACATCATAGGTCTCGCTTTTGGCCAGGGGATAGGCGGTCCCAATCTGAATCTTGATATCCTCTGCGGTCCTTTCCCCGATCATCAGGTTGTAGGTGCGCTTAATGTGCTGCATGATGGCTTCATCCATTTCATCCCCGCCAATACGGATAGAACGGCTGGTGACAATCCCGCCCAGGGAGATTACCGCAACATCTGTGGTCCCTCCCCCAATGTCAGCGACCATGTTGCCGGTGGGTTCTTCCACAGGTAGGCCGGCTCCAATGGCCGCAGCCATGGGCTCTTCAATGAGGTAGGCTTCCCCGGCTCCCGCCTGGATAGCAGCTTCCTTTACGGCCCGCTTCTCGACTGCGGTTACTCCGGAGGGAAGGCCAACCACTACCCGGGGGCGGACGAAGGAGGAACGCTTCCGCAGGGCCTTGGTCATAAAGTGCTTTAACATGGCCTGGGTAATGTCAAAATCGGCGATAACCCCATCCTTCATGGGCCTAATGGCCACAATGTTTCCCGGAGTCCGGCCAATCATCTGCTTGGCCTCCGAACCGACAGCCAAAACCTTATTGGTATCCTTCTGAATTGCTACAACAGAAGGCTCTCTTAGCACAATCCCCTTACCCTTCACGTGAACCATGCAGTTGGCAGTCCCCAAATCTATGCCCATATCCTTGGAAAATAACCCGAAAATCATTAAATTCTGCCCCTTTCAAGACTGTTTATAATCAAATTAAGCCTTTTTCCTTTAGACTGCTGTACTTATTATCACCAATAATGATATGGTCTAATATCTCAATCCCTAGAATTTTCCCCGCCTCAGCAAGCCGGTTGGTAACCTCAATGTCTTCCCTGCTGGGCGTAGGGTCACCGCTTGGGTGATTGTGTACCAGAATCAGGGCAGCGGCGCTTTTCTTAATTGGATTTTTGAAAACCTCCCGGGGATGCACAATGGAAGAACTTAAGCTCCCCACCGAAACCACCTCGGTCTCCAAAACCTGGTTCTTGGTATTCAGCAGCACTGTCCGGAATTGTTCCCGGTCCAGATGCCGCATCTCTTCCATTAACAGTATACTGACATCCTGTGGTGAGCGGATAACCGGTCTGACCTCCGGGGCCATGCTGCTTACTCTTTTCCCCAGTTCCAAAGCCGCTCTTATCATAGCAGCTTTAGCTGTTCCGATACCTGATATCGTACTTAGCTCATCCAGGGTAACGCTAACCAGCCCCCTTAGCCCACCGTGGACGGTAAGCAGCCGGGAGGCCAGGTCCAGCACTGATTCTGAGCGTGTCCCGGTGCGCAGGATAATGGCCAGTAATTCCTTATTGGAAAGGGCGGAAGCGCCGTCCCTCCTTAACCTCTCCCTGGGCCTGAGTTCTTCGGGCAATTCCTTAACCGTCAAATGGTAATCTGGCTGTACCATATGTAATTTCTTCCCTACCGATTATAGTACGGTGATGCCAAAGTCCTTCAGCATTCCGGCCAACCGGGCTACGGGCAGGCCGACCACATTGAAATAACACCCCTCGATGCCCAGCACAAAGACTGAGCCCAAGCCTTGAATCGCATAGGCCCCGGCTTTGTCAGCGGGCTCACCGCTGGCAATGTAGTTAGCAATTTCCCTATTCTGCAGTTCACGAAACCTAACGGTAGTAACCTCGTGTTCCACTCTCTCCCGGCCGGTAGCAGCATCAATCAGGGCAACCCCGGTTATCACCCGGTGGCTTGTCCCGCTGAGCCTCCTCAGCATGGCTGCTGCCTCCTCAGGTCCGGCAGGCTTGCCCAAGATAGAATCATCCTGCACCACCACAGTATCCGCTCCGATTACAATACCTGTTTTCACCATACCGGCGACATGTTCTGCCTTTTGCCTGGCCAGGCTCTCCACCAGCAGGCCGGGTGCCAGGCTGACATCTACCGTTTCATCCACATTGCTGACCTGAATGGAAAACTCCAGGCCCAGTTGCTGCAATAGGTCACGTCTTCTGGGTGAAGCTGAGGCCAGGATAAGGTCCGGCATCGTACTATCGCTCCTCTACAGCCGCCGGTACACAAGCCAGGCCAGAACTGCCCCGGCTGCGGCAGCCAGATTGAGGTTAATCTGGAGGCCCAAGCTAATTCGGGCGACCACTAAATCAAAGGTCGTAGCGGGAAAACCAATGGACTGGGATGCTTTCAAGATAGGAAAAGTGCTGCTAAAAGAGGCTCCGGCAAGACTACCCAAAATAGCCCCTATCAGCACAAGCACAACCAGTACCCACGGACTTTTTGACGCTCCATAACCTTTCATAAACTCCTCCTGTAGACTGCAAATTCTATTGTGCAAAAACTGCTCCGGATATAAACATCCCTCAATATAACAGTGTATCATTTCCCCGGGGGCAAGGCAAGGACAAGGTCGAAGCCCATCGAAAAACATACCTTGATAAGATACGAGGCATGAACTCTTTTTCGTAGGGTAGCGATGATTTTTTATCACACTCGTTATCTGCCTGTACCGGCGCTTTCTCTATTTCCCTGCAGGTTTACTTCTCTTAAGCCCCCTACCCTTTCCCCAATAGTTCCTTTCCTGCTATGCCGGGCTCGGTCATTTCATAGGGATTGAGAATGATGTCCAGTTCTTCCGCAGTGAGTATTCCCCGCTCCAGAACCAGCTCACGGACAGGGCGGCCGGTGGCGATAGCCTCTTTGGCCACCTGGGAAGCTACCTCATAACCCACGTGGGGATTGATGGCAGTCACGATGCCCACACTGTTTTCTACCATATCCCGACAGTGCCGGACATTGGCTGTAATGCCTTTGATGCACTTCTCACCGAAGATGGCCATGACATTCCTTAAAATATCCAGAGACTGCAAAAGGTTAAAGACCAGCACCGGCTCCATGACGTTTAATTCCAACTGCCCGGCTTCCGCAGCCCGGGAAATGGTAACGTCATTACCGGTTACCTGGAACGCTACCTGGTTCACCACTTCAGGGATGACAGGGTTAACCTTCCCCGGCATAATAGAAGAACCAGGCTGCAGGGAGGGTAGGTTAATTTCCCCGAGACCGGCCCTGGGACCGGATGCCATAAGCCTGAGGTCATTTGCTATCTTCGAAAGGTTACCGGCCAGGGTTTTTAAATCTCCTGAAAGCTCTACATACATATCGGTATTTTGAGTGGCATCCACCAGGTCTTCGGCGGTACACAAGGGAAGGCCGGTAATCTCTTTAAGCCGGTTAACCACAGCGACTATGTACTGGGGATCTGCATTAAGACCTGTGCCAACGGCAGTAGCCCCCATGTTGACCTCCAGGAAACTCCCCAGGGCCCGCTTAATCCGCACAGCATCCCGGCGCAGCATCCGCGCCCAGGCCCGGAACTCCTGCCCCAGGCGGATGGGCACAGCATCCTGAAGATGAGTTCTGCCCATTTTAATTACCGGGTCAAATTCCTTTGCTTTCATTTCAACAGTCCCCACCAGCCCCTGAAGTGCCTTCTGGGTCAAGGCTGCAAGGCGCAGAGTTGCTATGCGAATCGCTGTGGGGAAAACATCATTAGTAGACTGGGCCATGTTCACATGAATATTAGGGTGGACCACCCGGTAATCCCCCTTTTCACCTCCCAGAAGCTCTATAGCCCGGTTAGCAATGACCTCATTGGCATTCATATTCATGGAAGTCCCGGCCCCGCCTTGGATCACGTCCACGACAAACTGGTCATGGAGTGCCCCGTCAATAATCTCCTGGGCTGCCTGAGCAATGACCTTAGCCAGGCGGGAGTTCAGACTGCCAATCTCCCCATTAGCCAGGGCAGCCGCCTTCTTGACCATAGCCAGGGCTATAATCAGTTTGCGGTGCGGCCGGTAACCCGTAATGGGGAAATTCTCTACCGCCCTCGCTGTCTGAATGCCGTAGTATACATCCCCGGGGATTTCCCTGGTTCCCAGGAAGTCTTTCTCAATGCGAAATTGTGCCATTAAGGTAACCTTCCTTTCAATGTGATGGTATTATTCGGAACTAATCTTGTAAGAAGAATGTTCGGTAGATTATTCGACATTTACCAGGCATATCCTGCCCTTAGCTTAACCCAATCTGGTTTTGGTAATCAGGGAAAGGATAAGAACAGTGGCAGACCATGCTCATATCTCATCACAGGCGAAAAAATAGTGCGCCAAGCGCACATGAACGAAATACGTTGCTATTGGGAGGGGTTAGGTGAAATATTAGAAAGCATCGACCCCAACATTAAACGAGATGACCTGGCCAAGTTACTGGCCGCCCTAGCGGAAAAGAGGAGGCGAGGTCCCGAAGACGTCCGGGATTTCCGGCTAACCTTAGCGGGGTTGGCACTGACGGGAAAATGGTGCTGGTCAAACGGATAGGCTATCTATTGCACCAGGGGTGGTATCAGGAATGCCTCAGTCCTTGGCCAAACACGGGATAAAAAGAAAAAAGGGAAGGCGACTTCCCTCTCATTTTTTAACTATTTTCTTAAACTAATTAGTTTCTTAAAAATAAAATACACTAATAATCCTTGAAATAAGGCTACAGTTAAAGTTACTACTTCGAAATTACCTAGTAATACATTTTTAAAAAATAGAATAAAAAAGTATAAACTAGAACAAAGTATAAATATCCATACTATCCATTTCACCCAATATGGGATTTTAGAACTATAAAGAAAACCACGTAAAAAGTTTCCCGTAATTTTTGCCTCTTCGTCAGGATCAGTGTATTGTCGGTAATCACCTTTTACTGGCACATTTACAACCTCCCCGTTATTTTTCTTCTCTTTATTATATAACAAAATTATATAACAAAAGAGGCAGGAAATTCCCACCTCAAAATTGGTTATTTTACAATTTCAATAGTTGCCTTTTTGGTTATATTATCAAACTCCTGCTCTAGAACTTGCCGAATATTCTTCGCATTGTTAGGATTTTCTAAATCTACTGGTCCTAATTGTTTAAGATAGTAATCGGATAACCGGTTAAGAGTTAAGATTTTCTTATATTCGGGAATCGTACTTTCCCAATATTGATCAACCGTTAAATCGGAAGCCTTTATCTCAGCTTCGATGATTTCTTTGCCAGTTGCATTGGGATTATTTTCTTCAAATTTAGCTCTTTGTTGTTTTGCAAATTCTCCAGCCTCATTGTCGGTAGCTTCCAAGCCCAATTCGGCTGCCTTTTGATATAGTGCTTCACGTTTAGCTAGAGAATTTATGACGTCGTTTTGAGACGGCAGTGCACTTCCATTTGATTCTGCAAGATAAATCAGTAAATTGTTCTCCTTTTCAAAATCTTTGGCTGAAATAGGTTTTCCATTAACTTTAAGCAGAACTTTATCAGGAGCTTTAATTTGTTTGTTTGCGTTAATCATTTTTACCAGGGAAGTTATTTGTTTGTTTTCAACAGCAAAAACGCTTGTGAAAGAAACAGAAAGTACGAGCAAACCTAGAGCTATTACAAAAGCTTTTTTCTTCATATAGCCCCTCTCCTTTCTTAGTTATAGGCTAAAAATACATAGTCTGGGTATCGGTCCATACATACCCAACATTTACAGAAAACACAGTAGTTCCTTTTACACTCGGAGAAGCAAGCCAAGCGTATTTTGAGTAATTACTTCCACCATAAGGACTTGCTCCATAAGGAATAATTTGGTCGGGTGCAGGCCCTGACAAGTCTGCTCTAGAGAGGGATAACGCTAAACTTGATGAAGAATAATAATCCATTCCCCATCCGTCAACAGAAGGCCATATATTACTAGCTCCATATTTAGCGTAGTCTTTAATGAAGCCGTAGATCTTACTACCAACTACATACTTTAGGCCCGGTTGATCAGTATATATTCTATAATCTGTATCGACTGTTTGAGTGTATTCGTAGTTAAGCGGAACTCTGTACGTAAACCAGTGGGAAAATGTTGTAACTTGAGCCTTATTATACTGAGTATAACCCGCAAATGCAGTTGAAGCAAATATTAAGCTTAGCATCAATGTAAGCGCAATTAATGAGATTAACCTTCTCAAAAAAATCGACTCCTTTCTTGTAATGTAAAATATTCTTTATTTAGCCAGGGGGAGCACGACCAATTTTCTGTATATAAGCAAACATCCCCATTCACATCCTTTCCATGTCTCCTTTTGGGTTTTTATATATTTAAGATTTCTCCTGTTTGTTCACACCTTTCTGGTATACGGTAATTTTCCGGATAGGTTGATTTTGCCCGGTCAAGACTGTTTTGGACTAAACAGGGCTGTTCCTACTATTAGAGCAATCCTGACGAAGGACCAGGATTTCTTAGACATACTATCCTCTTCCTCTTGAGCCAAGCGTCACTCAAGTAATTTGAAGCCCTGGTATCCTTCGCAATTAAATTTTAGCAATATACTTCCAGAATTCCCATCGGCCACCTGGCTGATATTGCCAAATTAATTTTCAGTAGATTTCATAATCCCAAGCTCAAAAGCTTTGTTAACGAGGCCAACTTGATTGCTAACCTTTAGCTTTCGGTGAATACTCTCCAAATGGGTTTTTACTGTACTCACTGTAACCCCCAATTCTTCTGCAATATCTGGCCGTGTGTATCCGGTTACGCGCAGTAGCAATATTTCCTTTTCCCTGCAGGTCAGTCTTTCCAACATCTATCCCTCCACTCAGTGGTTTGACTTTGGTTTGTAAAACCATTGTCAATAA
>JAJZTU010000190.1 GCA_021848765.1 Bacillota bacterium | reverse complement strand
GCCTCCTGACTAGCCACGCCGGCTACGGGCGCCGCACCGGCTTCCCGGAGGTATAATAGCGTGCCAGGATTGCCCCCGGAAATTCCTAACAATAATAATATCAAAAAAAAGGCTAAAAGCAGAGTAGCTTTTACCAACAATTTTTGCTTTTGCCTAATTTTTTGATTCTGCTTTAGTTTTTGATTTTGTGAAACCATCTTTTAACCCTCCGATTGCTACCGGTCCCGGTAAACTTTATGATAAATAGCTTCAGTAGCTTTAAGCATCTTTTGCAGGGAGAATTTTTCCTCCAACTGTTGAAACCCCCGGCTGGCTAAAGTCTGAGCGAGTTGCGGGTTATTCAGCAAGCCCGCTACTCCGTCAGCCAGGTAACTCCCGCTCCCGGGCGGAACCAGCAGGCCGTTTTCACCGTTGGCAATTATCTCCGGAATTCCTCCAACCGCTGTGGCCACAATAGGTCTCCTGCAAGCCAGAGCCTCCAAAACTGAGATGCCCAGGCCCTCGGACAGGGAGGGCAGGACAAAGACATCCATGGCTTTTAAAATAGGGGGAATATCCGCTATAAATCCGGTAAAAGTTATCTTTTCCCGGACCCCCCGGCTTTTAGCCAGGGATTCAATTTTTTCCCGCAACGGGCCGTCACCAACTACTAAATACTGAATTCCCGGCAGCTGTTTTTCCAGACAGGCCACCATATCGATAAAATACTGCAGACCCTTTTGGGGGGCAAACCTGGCTACTGTGCCAACCACCGGACGGTGAGGTTCCAGGCCGAGCCTGGCCCTTACCTGTTCCCGGTCGGAGGCTTCAGAAAAAAGTTCCAAGTCCAAACCATTATATATTGTCATAACTTTTTCCGGTGCAATTCCCTGGGAGTTTAAGATTTCCTGCCTTAATCCCTGGGAAACGGCTATGAACTGGTCAGTCAAAGGCAGCAAACGCTTTTCTGCTCCCAGCAAAAGCTTTTGTTTCCATCCCCTGACTGAACCGGTGTAAACAAAGTTATGGGCTGTTACCACTGTAGCAGGCCGTTTCCGCACCAGCAGACAGGACAATCTGGCCAGTAAACCTGCCTTAGCGCCGTGGGCATGCACCACCTGGACTCCCCATCGCCTGATTATGCCGGCCAGCCGTACTGTCCCCTGCCCATCATGCCAGGGAGTGATTTCCCCACTGATATCCACAGGGAATACCCGGATACCTAATTCCCGGGCCACTGCCCCTACCTGGCTGTCTCCGGGACAGGCCAACCCCAGTTCAAAATCCTTCCGGTTGAGGTTTTTCAGCAGCGCTAGTACATGTTCCTTCATTCCCCCGGTTGCCGGGCGCACCACTTGCAGTACTTTAATTTTAGACAACATCCTCACTCCGTGAAAATTTCTGCTTTTCCACATGGTCTTTGATTGCCCGGAGCATGGCTTCACAATTCGCCTGGGTTTTCTTTTTCAGGATGGGATTCAAAAGTCCGGCCAGCATAGGAATTCCAAATTCAAAATCAACAGTCAGGGTTACCAGGGTTCCGTCGCCTTCAGTTTGGAACCTCCACTCCCCTTCAAATTTCTTCAGGTCGCCGCTGATTTGACGGTAGCTGATGGTTTTAGCCTCATCATCGAAGATATCCTTCTCTGTCCAGCGGATTACCCGGCCGTCCACATTGGTTACCCACTTGGTGATGGTGGAGTTTTCCTCCGGGTCTCTGGTCAGTACCCTAACCTCCTGGACACTCTCCATGTAGAGGGGATAGTTCTCCATCTCTTTGGCCATGGAATAAGCAATATCTCTTGACCCCTGGATGTGAATGGAACTTTCCACATATGGCATAAGTTTTATTCCTCCTTTCTCTGGTGCCGGTCCAATTCCCGCCTATCTGTTCAGATACTTTCCCGGGCTTTGGCCATAGCGCCTTCCAGCGCCCCTACCACCTGGTCAATCTGCCCCTCGCTGATGGTCAAAGGAGGTTCCAAGCGGATAACCTTGGGGTTGTTTAAGGTATAAGCGACTAGAATTCCGGCATCAAACATTTCCGCCATCACAAAGCCCCCCAGCCCCTCCTGGGTTAGTTCCAGGCCGATAAGCAGCCCGCGTCCGCGGACCTCCCTGATAATATCCGGGAAACGCCTTTGCAGTTGCCGGAGTTGTTCCAGGAAGTACTCTCCTTTTCTGGCCGCTCCTTCTACTAATTTTTCCTCCCGCAGCACATCGATACCGGCCAATGCCGCTGTACAGGCTAAGGGGTTGCCCCCAAAGGTGGAGGTATGTAAAAACGGATGGGTAACCAATACCTCCCACACTTCAGGCCTGGCCACTATAGCCCCTATAGGCATTACCCCTCCGCCCAGGGCCTTGGCTAACGCCATAATGTCAGGGACAACCCGGTCGTGTTCACAGGCAAACAGCTTTCCCGTCCGGCCCATCCCTGTCTGAACCTCGTCCAAAATCAACAGGGCTCCCCTGCTACGACAAATTTCCTTAACTTCTGCCAGGTATCCTTCCGGTGGGAGCACAATCCCACCCTCACCCTGAATAGGTTCTACTATCACTGCTGCAGTTTGTTCATCACATACCCGGTCCAGCGCAGCGGAATCCCCAAAGGGGACATGGGTAAAGCCTGGCATCAAGGGCTCACAGGGCTGCCGGAAAACATCCCGCCCTGTAGCGCTCAAGGCCCCCAGGGTCTTACCGTGAAAGGCGTTGGTTGTGGCAATGATTTTGGCTCTCCCTGTAGCCAGGCGGGCCAACTTTAATGACCCTTCCACTGCCTCAGCCCCACTGTTGCAAAAGAAGCTGTACTGCAAGTCGCCAGGGGTAATTTCGGCTAACTTGGCAGCTAACCTTCCCTGGGGTGCGCTAAACAGCACCTTGCTGCTCAAAGGCATTTTATCCAGTTGCTGCTTAACTGCACTGATTACCCGGGGGTGGCTGTGACCCACATTAAAAACCCCGTAGCCCCCCAAACAATCAAGATATTCCCTGCCATGGGCGTCATAGATATGTACCCCGCTACTCCGGATTTCAACTGTACCCAGGCCCATGAACCTAAATAGCTTGGCCATAGCCGGATTAACATTTTCTTCATAGTGACCGATTATTTCTGCACAGTAATTTTCCGCTTCCGGATTTACCGGATTTTCGTTAAGCTCTTCCTCTCGAAATAAGGCCATGTTATTTTCTCCTTCCTTCAAAAAAATAGCATACTATTTGTATGCCTACCTTTTAAAATCAATGCCTTGTCTAGCATTTTTGCCCAATAATTTCAGTTATATACAAAAAGCAGGTAGTGTACTCTACCTGCTCATCCCGGTTTAGTCGATATGATACTTGCGAACCTGACACACACAGTCATAATACGGAATTCCCATTCCCAGATCCGGAATCACATCCGGGGTGAGGAAGTTCACTCCTCCACCGGCCTTGAGCCATCCACCCTCAGCGACCTGGACAAGATATATAGGCACCTTGCCGGTGAGCCGGGCGATAGCCCGCATCTCTCCCCGGGGCGACTCTACCAGCACCAGGTCATTATTCCGGATATACCTGGCCTCTGCTGTCCGGGGGTGGATTTCCAGCACCGGCAGGCTGCTTTCCGTGGACTCCTCCTTCAGGTTTTGCAGCTGAGAGTTAAGGCAGTCCCTGGGATGGGGAGTCAAAAAGTGCAGTGGATATTCCCTGGCCACCCAAGGATTGGCAGTCAGGCTTTCCCGGGGCTCAGCATAGCTGGGCAGGGGGTCCAGTCCATCTGCAGCAGCCTGGTTAGAGTATAATTCATATTTGCCCGACGGGGTGGCAAACTGCTTGTCCTGCCAGGCTGCGGCAGGAGCCAGGGGGTTCCTGACCGCACCGTTTTTGAGACTTTGCAGGTTAATGCCATAGGCGGCTGCAGGAGCCAGAGCCTCCTCCAGCCACTGGCCGGCTGTACGCTCCCCAAATCCTTTAAGGCCCATGCGCTGAGCCAGTTCCCCAAAGATTTCCGCTTCCGGCCTGGCCTCACCCACCGGCTCTACCAGTTTGGGGGCATAAGCCCAGAATTCCTGCCAGGAGGAGGTCACCAGATCCTCTGCTTCAAAACCTGTAGTACAGGGCAGAATATAGTCTGCTAACTCTGCAGTATCTGTAAGGAAATAATCTATCACCACCACCAGCCCTGCCCGGGTGAAGGCCTCTTTGACCAGGGCAGTATTGGATAACTGGCTTACGGGATTAGAGCGGGTTACAAAAATTGCTTTGATGGGTGGCTCCTGGGCTTCCAGGATAGCCTGAGCCAGGACAGGGTATGGCAGATACCGCCTATGGATTGCCATTTCATCCCCTGTAATGCTGCTAAGCAGCCTGCCGTTATACCGGTGGGCATAATTCACCCCACCCCCGGCAATCCCTATGTTCCCGGTGATGGCAGCCAGGGCGTCAATGGCTCTTACCGTCTTGCCTCCGTTGGTGTAGCGTTGGAGGCCATAGCCAAGAAAAATAGCGGAGGGCTTGCGCTTGGCATAGGTTTGAGCCAGGCTTTCCACTGTATCCCTGGGAACCCCGGTAATATGGGCAACTTTTTCCGGAGTATATTCTTTAACCAGCTTAGCGTATTCCTCGAAACCATGGACATGGTTGGCCACAAAATCCAAATCCAACAGCCTGTCCCTTAGAATCACATGAGCCATTCCCAGCGCCAGGGCGCCATCGGTTCCCGGACGCAAACCAACATGGGCATCCGCCAGTTCCGCTGACTTGGTTTGCACCGGATTAACAGAAATGAGCCTGGCCCCTTTAGCTTGGGCTTCCTTGAGCAGGGGTACGAGGTGCAGGTTGGTTACAGCCGGGTCCCGCCCCCAAAGGATGATGGTGCGGGAGTTAAGGCAATCCTCCCAGGAATGGCAGTATACCCCTCCAAAATCATATTCCTGGGCAGCATAGCCACTTCCCCAGCACACACTGCCCTCCGGCTCGGTCACTCCACCAAAGGCATTAAAGAAACGCCGGTCCAGATTTTTGAGCACCCCATTTGAACCATGGCCACGGTGGTGAAGTACAGCACTGCTTCCATACTCCTCCCGGATTTTCAGCAAGCGCTCACCGATAGCGCTTAAAGCCTCTGCCCAGGAAATCCTCTGCCAACCGGAACCGGTCCGCCGCAAAGGAAACCGGATCCGGTCAGGGCTGTATGTACGCTCAATTAATTTCTGGCCTTTTCCACAAATAAAGCCCCTGGTCAGGGGATGCCGGGGGTCGCCGCTCACTTTGGCAACACATCCCCCATCTACCTCTACCAGCAGGCCACAGGAATCAAGGCAATTTAGCGGGCAAACAGAATGAAAGATTTTGCTCATTAGTCCCTCCGAAGACTGATTGTTGGTACCTCCCCATATTATATCAGGATTGGGCCTGAACTTAAACCTTAGCGTAGACACTTAGCAGGGACATTTAAAAGCAACTTACAGGTACTACTTGCTCTGTGCAGTTGCGTACTCCTGACAAATCTTCCTTTGTTGGTTGATAAAATAGCGAAACATGAGGCGAAAAATCCGTTCCACCAAAAGCGGGGATACCCCTTGTTTTTCGGCCATCCGGGTAACCCGCCGGAGGATTTGCTCTTCCCGGTTGGCATCCTTGATACCCCTGCGGTTAAGCTTAAGCTCCCCAACCCTCTGAACCAGTTTGACACGCTCGCCAAGCAAATACACAATTTGATTGTCAATTTGGTCTATTTCCGCCCGCAGTTTATCCAGTCCCATAATACCCACTCTCCTTCTTCAAGCGTCCTGCCCATGCCACTAAGGCAGGATGGATCTCCCGGCTTTGGGATAAGAGCCAAGCACCTGCATCCAGGAAGTCAGAAACCTCATACTTTCCAGGGCCTCAACCACTATTTTATCCTGGCAGTGTCCTTCTAAATCCAGGTGAAACAGATATTCTCCCAGTCGCTTTCCGGTAGGGCGGGATTCGATTTTAGTGAGATTAATGCCGCGGTTGGCCAAAACACCTAATATTTTATATAACGCACCCGGTTTATCGGCAGTTGTGAATACCAGGGAGGTCTTATCATTGCCTGTCGGGCTGCACAGGGTGTGGCCAAGGAGAATAAAACGCGTGCAGTTGCCGTTACAGTCCTGAATCTCCGGAACCAGCACCTCCAGGCCATAGCGCAAAGCAGCCTGAAGCGTCCCAATGGCCGTTGAGTTCATCCGGCGGTCTTTAGCCACCAGCCGGGCCGCTTCAGCCGTACTGGCAGTGGCTATCTGCCTGACCCCGGGAAGGTTAGTTCCGAGCTGTTTTTGGCACTGGCTTAAAGCCTGGGGATGGGATAATACCTCTTCCACGTCCCCGATACCGGTGCCAGGCAGTCCTAAAAGGTGATGGTGTACAGGAAGAATCACTTCTCCGCAGATTTTCAGCTTGTCGCCGGCAGCGGCCAAAATGTCCAGGGTTACCGTAACCGACCCCTCACTGGAGTTTTCCAGGGGGACTATGGCCAGGCAGCTTGGATCCGCTGCCGCCGCAGCTATCACTTCGGGAATAGTGGGATAATCCCTGCCCATCACCAGCCCACTGTTATCCGGCACTGCCCGCAAGTAGGCCAGGCAGGCCTCCTCGGAAAAAGTCCCCTCAGGCCCAAGGTAAACGATTTCCCGCAATTCCTGCTCCATCTCGGGTATGCTTGGTCCTGTCAAACCGGACTGAGTTAACTCTTCAACTTCAACTGCACGCATTGCCATATAATTACCTC
>JAJZTU010000189.1 GCA_021848765.1 Bacillota bacterium | reverse complement strand
AAACGGGTGTACCACCGGCTCTTTGTAACTTGGAGCTTCACAAAAGAAATTTTGCATCATTTGTGAATGGATGAACTTTCCAATATCCCGCTTATTAAACTGAATCACATCACAAAATTATAAGAAGAAATGATGATTCCATCTTGTGAAAAAGGATTAAAAATGCCCTGCTTAAGGTAGTTGTTGAAGCTTTTTGATTCCATGATAATAGAACTAAGAAAGAACTTTTCCAATAATTCCTGATGCCATTGCTTCCTGAGAGTTGATGGAACGATAATCAGCAGCCTTTTCTTGCGTTCAGCCCATTTTTGGGAGATAACAATACCTGCTTCAATAGTTTTCCCCAGACCAACCTCATCTGCGAGGATAGCACCTTTAGAAAGAGGCGACTTAAAAGCAAAGAGAGCAGCGTCTATCTGGTGCGGTTTTGGTTCAACCTGAGCATCAGCCAATGTACTCGCAAGCTTTTCTATACTGTCAGATGAACATTTCTTGGTCAGTTCATAAGCAAAATATTTAGCATGATAGTCTGTGAAATGCATTAGCGATGCCCCTTTGCAAAACATTTCAATATTAAAATCCTTACCTACTTATTTAATTCTCTTGATAGCATTTCTCAAGCAAATTCTTCGCTTTTCCGAAGGTAGTTATCACTGGTTTAAATTATTTCTCATAATTCTACGTAAAAAGTCGATTTTCCTTTTATTTCGAGCTAATAACAATATGAACAGGGATACCACTTTGTCATGAGGTTGCAGGTATTTTCTGGTTCTTCGTCGAATAATAGGCAATTATGCCAATTAAAGAGGTGAGAACCATGTCAATAAGACACCAAAAATTACTTTACCATTTAACCGCCTTGGACAACTTAGAGAAATGGATAAAAGAGATTACTTCGATGAGTATTGTAAACATATCTGCATGGCTGAATGTGTTTCTCCCCAAACAATTCTACCCCAAAATTTTAGTTGTATCTACGTTAGGAGCAGGAAGTCAAAGGAATTTATAGAATCTAAATGCATGGCACTTCTTAACCGACTCCCCTGCCATATTAACGATGCCCCCTGGATGTTTATAGGGAGTGATTAACCATGTTACAATTCACGACTGGTGATATTCTCGGTTCCGGAGCCCAATGCTTAGTAAATACCGTAAACTGCGAAGGCTTCATGGGAAAAGGGATTGCATACCAGTTTAAATTGAGGTTTCCCGAAAATAACCAGGACTACATTAAAGCATGTAGAAGTGGAGACCTAAGAATCGGTACACTCCATTACTTCCGGGAAAACGGAAAAATAATAGTCAATTTTCCAACCAAGAATAAATGGCGTGAAAAATCTCATATCGACTACATTCACAAAGGTCTTTCTGAGTTGGTACAGCTTATACCTCGGCTAAACATTTCCTCTATTGCTGTACCTCCCCTGGGGTGTGGAAATGGAGGACTAAATTGGGCTGAGGTAAAACCAATTATTTGTAGTTATTTGGAGCCCTTGACAACATTAATAGATGTTATAATCTACGAGCCTTCCAGTTATCCCCAAATCAAGAGTGCTACTGCTCCTAAAATGAATTTATCTCATTTAATTTTAATGGGTCTCAAACTAAAGCTTGAAAAATTCACGAGACTTCGGTTACAAAAGACTGCTTATTTTACTAACCTTTTTTACGGTTCCGATTATTTTAAATTTGATAGCTATAAGTTTGGTCCCTATGCACATTCTATTGACATTCTTACAAAAGATATTCAAGAATTCCAACACTTCTATAATCTCGATACCTCAGAAGCATTTAATTTAGCCAAAAATATCACAACCAGTAAGGTTATCGACCAGAAACTAGTAGAGTTTACTTTTGCAATGGAAAAAGCTGCCGAGTTAGTCAATCGAATCAAAACCGATAAGGAATTAGAACTACTGGCCACGGTTTGTTTTATTTTAGGTGCGAAAATTGACTTAACGTTAGACGATATTTTACAGGCAATTACGGCATGGTCCCAAGAAAAAGCTAATAAATTTACTCCCCAATCCGTTCAGCGTGCAATTTCATTTCTAATTAATGAAAACTTAATTTATATTAACCTTATGGGGTATTACAATTTAGCCATACCACCGAACCAAGTTAAAACCAATACCCTTGTAAAGTATCAAACATTTAATATTAATGGATCTTTAAATTTTAAGGGCCGGGATTTTTAAATCATCCCGGTCCTATTTCTTCAACTATCGTACTTTCCTTTAGGGGTGTTAACCGAAATCAATAAAAACGGATGTTAAGAACACAGCTTAATCAGGGCCATTTCCAGGGCCACTACGGACTCCTGTTTCCCGGTTTTTATGTTATGGTCGGTTTCCAGCAAAATCCGGTATGCCCGGCGCAGGTCGTCCTGCCGGAAGTTTCTGCCCTGCCTGGAACACTTACTTACTACGTAGGGTTTCACCTGAAGGTTGGATGCTACCTGACTCTCTGAGTAACCTTGGCTTAAGTAAAGATTGGCTAACCAGATCAGGCGAAATTGCCGGGCCAGGAGACTTATGATCAGTACCGGTTGTTGTCCTTGAAACAGCAGGTCCCGGACGTACTCCATGGCTGCTGGAAACCTTTTTTCGGCTACAGCGTCAATTAATTGGAAGACGGTAATGTCTGCCTGTTTACTGACCATGGTCTCTACCTGGGACAGGGAAATCTCAGCCTCCTCACCCAGGTTGGTCAAGAGCTTTTCCAGTTCCTTCTCCAACAGTTGGAGGTTGCTGCCCACGGCCAGCACCAAGTATTGGAGTGCTTCCCTGGAAATTTCCCGGCCCTGGCTGTTGACCCTTTCCTTAATCCAGTTGGTGAGCTCCTGACCCTTGAGCAATGGAAAATGCACAATCTGGCCTGCTTTTTCCACCAGTTTGTAGATTCTCTTGCGTTTGTCAATTCCCTCATCTCCCAAAAATATCAGGCAAGTATCGGTTGAAGGGTTTTCCAGATAACGAATCAGGGACTCTTCCTGAGAGGAGCCGGAATCATCATCCTCCTGCCGGGCAGGAGTGTTTTTTTTCTTCGCCTTAAAAAATTCCGCATTTTGCACAATCACCAGACGCTTTTCCGCCAGAAAAGGCAGGGTACTGGCTGTGTTAACCAGGGCATCGAACCGGATTTCCCTCCCATCTACGATGTCCAGGTTAAAGTCCCGGACCTCCGGTGGCAAAAGGGTAGCTTTGAACTTTTCCACCAGGCGGTCCCGAAGGTAGGACTCCTCCCCATAGAACAGGTATACAGGGGAGAGGACTTTTCTTTTCAGGCTGTTTTCCACTGCTGTAATATCCATTAAGTGTTCGCTCCTTAGCGTATTAGCCTCTTTGGCTCCGGACCACAGCCCAACTTTGAAGACGAAGCTGCAGTCGTTTCAATTTTATCACAAGGGATTGATTATTCAAATCCGGATTGGGCAATACCCTGCTCTGTCCCTTTACCCTGTCCAAGGAGTATTCGCTCCTTTAGCTCAGGGCTCCCTTGGGCGTAAGTTCCGGCCACCAGCTTTTCGCCGTCACTCTGGAAGGTGATGGCTCCCCAGTGGTCAGTCCTCAAAAGAGGAATGGATTCTCCCAGGAAATAGTTCACCACCTGGGTGTGGGGGTGGCCAAAAAAGTTGGGGCCCACCGGGACAATAGCCACCTTGGGCCGAACCTGCCGGTAAAACTCCGGGTAGTACCCGGTCCTGCTGCCGTGGTGGGGAATCTTAAGAACTGTGGACTGCAGGGGGGACTCGGCGGCCAGAAGTTCTTCCATACCGGCTTGTTCTATATCCCCGGTGAAGAGGAAACTATGGCTGCCATAGGTCAATTTTATCACCAGGGATTGATTATTTATCAGAGTTTCGGGACCTCCTGTTTTCAGTTCCTGGCCTTGCCCCCAGGGACCCAGGATACGAAGTTTGATTTCCTGGTCGAGAAAAATTTCCTGTCCTCCACTCCCCTGCTCCAGGGGAACTTTTTTGGTTTTAGCTGCAGCCAGGACCTGATTGTAAAGCCTGTCGCCCCCACGGACAGGTGAAATTAATATTTTTCCTACCTTGAGGTGATTGAGTATTGCCCCGGCTCCGCCAATGTGATCACTATGGGGATGGGTCAGGACCAACAGGTTCAGGGAGTTTACCCCCTGGCTGCGCAAAAAGGGCAGGACAACCTTTTCCCCGGCATCATAAATAACTTCTCCCATCTCGTCCAACTGGAGGCGTCCGGTGTCCACAAGCATGGTATGGCCACCCGGAGTCCTGACAAAGATACTGTCCCCCTCCCCTACATCCAGAAAAGTAACCTGAAGGGCATTGTGCCCAGGCCAAGCCCAAAACAAAACAGCCAGAACCACCAATCCAACAAGACCCGGAATCCCCGGATTGAAAACCGGACGCAGCAGCGGCCACCGGAACAAAGCAGTTCTCCAGAATCTCCGGACCTGCCCCCGGCGGTCACCATCGCTGATTAACCAGAGCCCGCCAAAATAGGCCAAAAGGGTGTACACAGGCGGGGATAGAGTGTTCAATGAGGCTCCCGGCAATCCGGCCAAAAACCCGGCCAGCCAAATGAAGAGTTTAAGCAGTATCCCCAAACCTAATTGGAAAATCCCGGCCACGCTCAGGGAAAAAATCCCCGTAATATCCACAATCAGGCCCAGGATGAGAATCAGGCCTGCCAGGTCTACCAGAAGCAGGTTGGCAAGGAGGGACACCAGCGAGACCTGATTAAAGTGAAAAGCAACCAGAGGCCAAGTGCCCAACTGGGCAGCCAGGGGTACCGCCAACAGGGATTTTACAGGGCCTGGCATCGCTATGGGCAAGGAATTAAATGCCTTTTCCAATAGTGGAGTGAGGGCCAGAATAGCCCAGGTGGCTGAAAAAGAAAGCTGATATCCCGGCTCTGTAACCACCTGGGGATAGGGGAAGGTGGTTAGAAAAGCCGCTACTGCCAGAATTACGGGCCAGTGTTTTTTTTGCTTAAAAAGCATGGCAAACAGGCCCAGGGTGATCATTACCGCGGAACGAACCACAGGAGGACTCAGGCCGCTAACCAGTGAGTAGCAAAGCACTGTGCCCATTGCCACGCCAAAGGTGGCCCGGGCCGGCCAGGCCCGGGACCTGCCCAGCAGGACAGGCAGGGCAGCGACCAGGGCTACATGGAACCCGGACACGCTTAAAAGGTGGCTGAGGCCGGTTATATTGAAGGTCTCCCGGAGTTCAGGGTCCAGGTCACCGGTGGCCCCCAGCACCATGCCGTTTAAGAGCTGTCCTTCTTTTCCGGGGAAAAGGATCGTCCCGGTTTGGGCCAACTTGTTTCTGATGGCAAGGGCTGCTCCTTTGATCAGGTTTCCGTCTTGCCGGGACAGCCCTTCTCCATTTTGTCCGGGATGGGCCTTCAGAGTCAGGTAAATTCCCCGGTTAGCCAAATACCGCCGGTAGTCGAACTGACCAGGATTGTTGGCCGCTTTAGGCCGGTCCAGTTTTCCGGCGAATTCAACTACATCCCCGTATTCCCAAGGCTTACCCGCTTTGTTTACCTGGACCAGAACACTTCCTTTAGCCACCTGCCACCCTTTGCCCGGCAGGAGATATTCCTCCACGGAAACCTGATAGGAGGCCCACTCCCTCTTGACCTGGGGTTCTTCCACAATAGTACCCCGGATGCCCACATCCTCACCCGGATGGTTTAAAAGAGGGGTTGTTGTGAATACCAGAAACAACCACTGGACAGTCCAACCCAGCACTAGCATTAAAAGCGGCAGACGAAGTTTGGAAAAGGCATGTTGTGGTCTGGTGCCCAGAAACCTCAGGATAAACCTGGCAATGAAGAGCAGGCTCAGCAATCCAACAGTGTAGGTTAGACCAAACCAAAAAGGGCCCGCCCCTGAAGCCATGGCCGGCCCTGGAAAATCCCCCTGCCTTGTCCCTACCATTTTGTCTGCCAAAAAATACTTTCCTAACAGCAGACCAATAAAGTAACCAACAATCCACATAAGCTATTGCCTCAAATGTCACCTGCTACTACACTGCGCTATTGCTTCAAAAACCACCCTATCACACTCTGCTTTTGCCTCAAAGCTCACTGTATTACCACACTGCGCGAAAGCTGTTCAAACTTCCTGGCCCCTATCCCGGGAACCTTTTGCAAATCCTGCACAGATTTAAAAGGCCCGTTTGTGTCCCGGAACTCCATAATCCGCTGGGCCAAGGCCGGGCCAATCCCGGGTAAAGAGTCCAGCTGCTCCAGGTTGGCTGTGTTGATATTGACTGTAGTTGAGCCAGTCCTGCCGGATGAGCCTGGAGCCGCTGCAGCAAGTGTTCGTCCGGCAACCTCTTTTTTGCCGGGGACTACCACCTGTTCCCCATCCTGCAGAGGTTGGGCCAGGTTGATATATCCCAATACCGCATCCTTACGGGCGACAGCCTTGTCCACAGCATGGTGGATTCTGGAGCCTTTTGGAAGATAGTACACCCCGGGCTTTTCCACCGCACCGACAATGTGGATTACCAGGGACTGCTCTGTTCCGGGAGCAGCTTTTTGGCTTTGGTTTTGGCTTTGGTTTTGGTTTTGGCTTTGGTTTTGGCTTTGGTTTTGGCTTTGGCTTTCACTTTTGCCTTCCGCCCTGGCACTTTGGCCGTCACGTTGAGCCGTACCCATTTCCTCCCTGCCCTGATCAATCCCCTGATTACTCTCCCCATCCACGATGGTTACAGTATCAC
>JAJZTU010000188.1 GCA_021848765.1 Bacillota bacterium | reverse complement strand
CTACCGGAGGCAGGTCATCAGCCGCCTGGGAGCAAAGTTCGGGGTGGATGTGTACGGGGATGAAGGGTGGAAGCAAACAGACCCTACGGGCAGTCAGGTCAGGTTCCGGGGTCAGGCCCGGCACTATCAGGACCTCCACCGGATCTACCGGTTATCAAGGATTAACCTCAACTTTACCAGAACTTATGTAGGGGATAAAGCTTTGCCTGTCAGGGTTTTTGACGTCCTCGGGGCGGGTGGTTTCCTGGTCACAAACTATAAGCAAGATTTGGACAGGTTGTTTGTCCCGGGAAAAGATATGGTGGTTTTCCGGGATGAACAAGAGCTGCTTGAAGTTATCGGGTATTACCTGCAGCATGAAGAGGAACGCAGGACCATTCTCAGGAGCGGGTTAAGCCGGGTCAGGGAAAACCATACCTTCCAGCACAGGGCAAAAGAGATCTGGGATTTGGTCAGGAAGAATGTTCTTGAAGTTACAGGGATTAACTAACCTGTGCTGTCCCGAATATACAAGGATTAACTAAGTTTTTGTCGAATTAATTAACTTAAGCTTTTAATGGATGTCTTCTTAATGTGAACGACATGTTTGCTTGATATTAATAGCATGTTTTCTCAAAATGGATAGCATGTCTTCTCAAGAGGGATAGCATGTTTTCTTAATATAGTGGTCAGGGAAGAGTGATGTTCATGACAACGAATGGTATGCAACTGGAACTGGAGATGTTAACCTGCCGTAATGGTTTGCCTACGGCCAGGATTGATTTGGGTTCAAAGCAGCTCTTGCTGCACAGCAGCTATAATCCGGAACAGGAAGCCCTGCGCCAGGTGGAGCCCCTCAGCCTGGAAGAGGGGGATGTCGTATTAATCTATGGTCTCGGATTAGGGTACCATGTGAAAGCCATTCTAAATAAGATTGGCAGCCAGGGACAGGTGGTAATTTTCCAACAAAACACCGCTCTGGCCGCTAAACTGGCAAATACCGGGCCGGCAGCCGAAGTGTTGGCTGACCACCGGGTGGAATTGGTAGCTGAAGACAACATGCAGCTTTTGGCTGCTCAACTTAAATACTGTATGGAGATAATGTTGGAAGTAGACGGGAAGTTTTTCCTGCATAGACCTTCCCTGGAAATCCTGCCACCTGAGTTTCAGAGATTGAGAGTTGCGTTGCAGGACTGGGAAGTGGCCCGCGGGACTATCCAACGGTTTGGCTCTTTGTTGGAGGAAAATTTGCGGGTGAATTTGCCTGTTTGCCGGGAGTTGCCGGCAGTATCAAGTTTCTTTGGTCAATTCAAGGACGTGCCAATTATTGTAGTTGCTGCAGGGCCTTCTTTGGACAACGAATTTGAACATCTGAGGCAAGTTGGTAACAAGGCGCTGATTTTGGCGGTGGGGACAAGTGTCAGACCATTACTAAGAAACGGAATAGAACCGGACATGATTATTGTTACTGACCCGCAGGGGGAAGTTTTTAAGCAGCTAGAGGGCTTGTCCCTGCAAGTCCCTTTAATTGTTCTGCCCAGTGTGTACCCCCAAGTGTTACAAAACTATTCCGGACCCAGGATAGTAGCCTGGCAAAAGGGGATCAACCTATCCGGTCAGGAACCTTGGGCAAGTGAGGATGACTTAATTGAAACCGGAGGTTCAGTTGCCACTGCTGCCTGTGATATCGCTATCCGTATGGGGGGCTCGACTGTTATTTTTGTTGGTCTTGATTTAGGTTACCCCATGGGTAAAAACCATGCTTACGGAACCACTTATTGGTACCGCAAGATAATCGACAGTCACTGCCTGGAGCTGCCAAGTAATGACGGGAAGACAGTTCTTACCGTCAAAAACTACAATTACATGCGCAGGTGGTTGGAACGAAGGATCCGGCGGGAAACCGCTATAGAGTTTATTAATACCTCTCAACAGGGAGCATTTATTCAGGGAACCCGGATTATGGCTTTTCAAGAGTGCCTGCACAGGTGGATTAACCGGGACAGAAATGTACAGAGCCTGATTGAGCGATTATTACAGCCGGTTTAGGGTGAATGAAGCAGCTAGGAGAGGAAAAATGACCGAACGAAACCTTACCGCACAGCTAAAAGAGAAAATATTGTCCAGAGAAGCTAAAATTGGGGTAATCGGCCTGGGGTATGTGGGTCTGCCTTTAGCAGTGGAAAAAGGAAAAGTTGGTTTTCAGGTTGTGGGCATTGATCAGAATACGGCTAGGGCTGCCATGGTTAACCGGGGCGAAAATTATATCGGTGATGTTAAAGATGACGAACTTAAGCGCCTGGTGACAGAAGGAAAACTTTATGCTACCAGCACCTTTGAAGGACTGGCTGACATGGATGTAATTATCATCTGCGTGCCGACACCTTTGACTATTACCAGGGACCCCGATATTTCCTATATCGAGAATGTTACCGGGGAGATCGCCAAGTATATCCGGAAGGGGCAACTGGTAACCCTGGAGAGTACTACTTATCCCGGGACCACGGAAGAGGTAATTCTCCCCCGGTTGGAAGCAAGCGGTCTTAAGGTAGGGGAAGATTTTTTTCTGGCCTTTTCGCCGGAACGGGTTGACCCAGGGAATAAACGCTTTACTACAAGGAATACTTCCAAAGTTGTTGGTGGCGTGACTCCGGCGTGTTTGGAAGTGGCCCAAACTTTTTACGAGCAAACCATTCTCCAGGTGGTACCAGTTTCATCCCCTGCCGTGGCGGAGATGACCAAGGTATTTGAGAATAGCTACCGGGCGGTTAATATCGCCCTGGTTAACGAATTAATGATGCTGTCTGACCGGATGGGTATTGATGTTTGGGAAGTGGTGGAAGCCGCCGGTACTAAGCCTTTTGGTATTCAGACCTTTTACCCCGGGCCTGGCGTTGGTGGTCACTGTATTCCCATTGACCCCTTCTACCTGACCTGGAAGGCCAGGGAGTATGATTTTCACACCAGATTCATTGAATTAGCCGGTGAAATCAATGTGGAAGTTTCTTATTACGTCGTTAATAAGGTTATTCAAGCCCTGAACAAGGTGCGAAAGAGCGTTAACGGTTCCAAGATCATGGTGCTTGGGGTCGCTTATAAGAAGGATATAGATGATGTCCGAGAGTCACCTGCCCTTAAGATTATGGCTATGCTTCTGAAAGAAGGGGCAGAGCTCACTTATCACGATCCTTATGTACCGGCTATCCAACCCCATGGCGGCAGTAAAATCAAAATGGAGAGCAGCCAGCTAACGTCTGAAAATATTGAAGAGGCTGACTGTGTGCTGATAATAACTGACCACTCTAATATTGATTACCAGTGGATAACCAACCATGCCCGGATAGTTGTGGATACCCGTAATGCTACCAAGAATGTTAAAGATAAACGGGAAAAAATCTTCTTAATTTAGAGAGAAATAGAAGGTATAAAGAGGTGTCACGGTGATGGGCCGGATAGGCTTTGGAATAATTGGCTGCGGGCGAATTGCACCTAAGCACGCCGAAGCAATTATAGCTTTGGAAGAAGCTGAATTGGTGGCAGTTTGTGATATAGATGCTAATAGGGTTAGGGACTTTGAAACCAAATACCGGGCTAAAGGATATGATGATTATGAGCAACTTCTGGCCAATCCTGATGTCCAGGTGGTCAATATCTGTACTCCCAGCGGGTTGCATGCAGAAATCGGCATAGCTGCGGCCCGCGCCGGCAAGCACGTTATGGTGGAAAAGCCCATGGCCATGAATCTGAAGGAGGCCAATGCCCTTGTTAAGGCATGTGAAGAAGCAGGGGTGCTGCTGGCTGTAGTCCACCAGAACCGTTTTAACTCTGCTGTCAAACAGTTAAGAGGCGCTGTGGAGGAGGGGCGTTTTGGCAGGCTGACCCACGGCAGCGCTGTCATCCGTTGGAACCGCAACGACAATTACTATGCTCAAGCGCCCTGGCGGGGTACTTGGTCGCAAGATGGCGGGTGTTTAATGAACCAGTCAATACATAATATTGACCTGCTGCAGTGGATGATGGGACCGGTGGAATCTGTTTTTGCCTATACCGCTACTCACTTGCGGAAGATTGAGGCTGAAGATAACGCTGTGGCTGTACTGAGGTTTAAGCATGGCGCCCTGGGAGTTATCGAGGCAGCCAATACCATATATCCCACAAACCTGGAGGAGACTCTGAACATCTTCGGGGAAACCGGTACAGTGGTCCTCGGGGGGATAGCAGTAAACAAGATTGAGGTCTGGCGCTTTGGCGAGGAGGGGGAAGAAGCGGCCGTTCTGGCCAGGCAGCAGCAAGACCCGCCTAATGTCTATGGGTTTGGCCATAAAGATATTATTCAGGACATGATTCAGGCCGTGAAAAGCGGGGGAAAACCTGCAATTGACGGGTATGAAGGACGCAAGGCTCTGGAAATTGTTCTGGCTATTTATAAATCAGCATATACCGGCCGGCCGGTAACTTTACCCGTGGAAGAGGATTTTAATTTAGCCGAGGTGTTTTCCTTTGATAAATAGTATTCACGATACCGTCATCCGGGGGAATGGTTGTCATATTGGACACTTTACGGTGGTGGAAGAGGGTGTGGTCCTAGGGAATAATGTCCACATCGGCAATAATGTTACCATCTACCCTGGGACTATTGTCAGTGATAACGTTTTCATAAGTGACAACTGTGTGCTGGGTAAACAACCCCTTGTCAGTATAACCAGTACTGTCAAAATTGATAGCCCATTACCTCCGCTAAAGCTTGGGGAGGGTTCTATTATTGGAACTTCAGCGGTTATTTATGCCGGGACTTCCATCGGTCAAAATTCCCTGGTAGGTGATCTGGCGACGATCCGGGAGAAATGTAAGGTAGGCAACTATGTTGTCATCGGCCGTGGGGTAGCGGTAGAAAACAACGTCAATATCGGGGATTACACTAAAATTCAAACCGGAGCATCTATAACCGCCTATATGGAAATCGAGGAGAGGGTATTTATCGCCCCGATGGTTACCACTACTAACGATAACTTTATGGGCAGAACCGAGCAGCGGTTCAAGCACATCAAAGGCGCCCATATCAAGAAAGGTTCGAGGGTAGGGGGTGGCTCAATTCTCCTGCCCGGCATAACCGTAGCTGAGGAAACCTTTGTGGCGGCAGGGGCTGTGGTTACCAGGGACACTGAGCCCGGAACCGCGGTGAAAGGACTGCCGGCCAGGAAGTTCCGGCAGGTCCCAGAGGAGGAACTGTTGGAAAACCAGTAAGAGGAGGGTTCCATGAACATACCTTTGTTAGACCTTAAGGCCCAGTATAACTCAATCAGGAACGAAATCCAGGAAGCGGTTTCCGGGGTTTTAGAAAGTGGGCATTATGTCCTGGGTCCTAACGTCAAAGCTCTTGAAGAAGAGATAGCTGCCTACTGTGGAGTAAAATACGGCGTGGGGGTGGCAAACGGTACCGATGCTTTAATGCTGTCCCTGCTTACTCATGGAATTGGGCCGGGAGATGAAGTAATTACCACTCCCTATACCTTTTTTGCAACTGCGGAAGTGGTTTCCCAGTTAGGGGCCACCCCGGTATTTGTGGATATTGATGCCAGGACCTATAATCTTGATGTTAACCAGATTGAAGCCAGGATTACTAAGCGGACCAAAGCGATTATACCCGTGCACATCTTTGGCCAAATGGCGGATATGGATGCAGTGATGGCCATTGCCCGGAAGCACAATCTGGCGGTCATTGAAGATGCCTGCCAGGCTATCGGCGCCCGGTATAAAGGGAGAATGGCAGGTTCTATAGGAAACACAGGGTGTTTTAGTTTCTTCCCTACCAAAAACCTGGGTGGTTATGGAGATGGCGGTATGGTTGTTACCAATGATGAGGTTGTAGCAGAGAAGATTAGAGTTTTACGGGTTCACGGGAGTAAGCCCAAGTATTATCATTCAATGGTTGGTTATAACAGCAGGCTGGACGAGCTGCAGGCGGCGATATTGCGGGTTAAGTTCAGGTATATAGATGAGTGGAATAAACGGCGGGCCGAGAGAGCTGATGAGTATGACAGGCTGTTTGCCGGGAGTGAAGTTGGTATTCCTTATGCTGAGCAAGTTAATAAGCATATTTACCATTTGTATATTATTTCATCGCTGAAGCGGGATCAGATTAAGGCTGCCTTGGCCCAGGAGGGTATTGCTTCTGCTGTCTATTACCCGGTGCCGCTGCACAGGCAAGAGGTATATCAGAGTTTAGGCTATGAAGAAGGTTCCTTACCTGTGGCAGAAAAGGTAGCCAGGGAAACTCTGGCCATACCCTTATACCCTGAATTAACTAAAAAGCAGCAGGAAAGGATTGCTGATATAGTTTTATCAGCAATTAGCTAAGAACATGAATGTAGTTACTATAGTAGGGGCACGGCCCTAGAACACATTGCTCAGGTGCTCTTTTGTCCGACTAATAGTAGACATTCTGAATAATAACGATTTACATTTCAGTATTAAATTAATAACCGGGCGGTGAAAGAAGTGAATATTGCTTTAATTTCCGAGTATAATACGAGCAATGTGCCGTATATGTTGATGAAAGCCATTAATGAGTATACTGACGACTGTGCCAGACTTATTTGCCGACACGAACAATGGAGGTATAAAGATTACAAGGATATTATTCTGGACATTGAATCCGATGCAAATGAAGCCGCAGATATTATTAAAAACGCTGACATTATTCATATCTTTGATACAATGTTTAATTTTGCCGGAATTAATATACGGAATATCATGAACAGAA
>JAJZTU010000187.1 GCA_021848765.1 Bacillota bacterium | reverse complement strand
GGTATTATCACTGGATGCCAGTGGGCGTTGAAGCATTAATCGCCCCAAGAACACAGTAGCTACCAGCGCCAACCCTATTAAAACCAGTGACTTTTTGCTTACTGCCACAGGCAACACTTCCTTTATTACTTAAATCAGGACGCCGGAACCAACCAGCATCCTGACATCAAATGGCGGTTTACCCGTTTATTGGAACACAGATACCCGGTTACCGGTGGTTTCCGTGACGAAAATCTTGTTAGTGCCATCAATGGCGATACCACTGGGGAGTACTAATGATCCCTCATCGTCATTTAACTTACTAAAGCTATACAGTGCAGTGCCGTCCTTATTAAACACATATACTGTTGCTCCCAGTCCTGAAACAACATAAATATTGTTCCGGGAATCCACAGCCAGGCTTCTGGGGGTAAGGATTTCGCTTGGGGCTTCATCTCCCTTTTGACCCAGGAACTTGACGAATTTCCCCTCTTTGCTGAACTTCAGTACCCTGTTGTTGTTAGAATCGGAAACATAGAAGTTCCTCTCGTTGTCTACTGCCAGGCCGTGGGGCTTGATCATCTGCCCGCGGCCTTCTCCTTTACTACCAAAGGTCATCAGCAGGTTGCCCTCGAGGTCGAACACAAAAACCTTGGAGATGGCCAGGTCCGGGAACATCAGCTTACCGTCTTTGATTACCAGCTGTGCCGGGATGGAAATAAACGCACCGTCTTTGGGCTCAAAGTATCTCTTAAATTTTCCGTTGGGTTCAAAAATCAGGATCTTGCCCCAGCCCCCGTCAGCCACATAGAGTTCATTACCGTTAAAGGCCATACCGTAGGGGTGGTTCAGCCTGCCCGGCCCCTTGTCACCGATGACCCTCAACAACTTACCATTGTAGTCAAAAACCTCAATCTGGCCCCGGTCCGAATCGGAAACATAAACTTCTCCGTTTCTGACGGCTACCCCCAGAGGCAAGGCCAGTGGGTTATTTTCAGCCCCAAAAATGAAATTTTTGAACTCAGGCGGGCTGACTACATTACCTACAGGAACTGCTTGAAGCGCATCCAATGGATTTGTGCTTTTGTAGTAGTAATAGCCAAAGAAAGCGCCAAGAACTACCACCAGACCAATGACCATGCCGTATAATCTTTGTTTTGTCATTCTGGCTGCCTCCCAGTTATTGCTTAGTCCCAGGTTTATTAGGAGTCACTTCAGGAATTTTACCACCCAGGCGTTTAAGGCCTTCTACTGCCGGTTCAAAGCCAGGAACATACGATACGGCTTTTTGGTACTGGACAATAGCTCCCTGCTTGTCCCCTTTGGCTTCCAGGACCTTGCCCAGCAGGGTAATATAGTCTACTGTCCCCGGGTTGGAATTAATAATAAACTGGTAATGCTTGGCCGCCGCATCATATTCTTTCAGATGATAAAGCACACTGGCCAAAGCTGATCTGGCATCCTCAAAGAAAGGGTTTTCTTTAACCAGCTTCTCCAACTCGGCCTTAGCCTTTTTATAATTGCCTTGCTCCCCGTAGACAATAGCAATGTTCAACTTGGCATCCAGGTTCTTGGGGTCCAGCTTCAGGGCATTATTGTATTCTGCCATAGCCTTTTTATAATCCTTCATCTGAACATAAATCCAGCCCAGTTCAAGCCGCAGTTGAGGGTTATTTGGGGATTTTTTCACATTGTTATAAGCGGTTTTAAACTGGTAATCCAGCGGTGAGGTGTAAACCGGTTTGTTCCAGAAGAACATATAGCCTACGGTCATTCCCACAGCAATTAATACCACAGCCAGCCCGCTTATAAGCAGCAGGGACTTTGCCGGGCTGATCACATTATCACTTGGTACTGGATTTGCCTGCACATTATTCACCTCTTTCACTATATCTTCCTCCCCCTCTATTAAGGCTCGAATCAGGATGATAAATCTATGCACCATGAGACTCAAGGAATCCCGTGGAAATTTTCAATACTCATTAGGATTTGGCCTTGCTAACGTCTTTAAGGTAATTCTCAATTTTAAGCTTTACTTCTTCCAGGTGTTTTAGTTCAGCTTTGGTCAGATTAACGTCCTTCATCTGAAGCTTGGTAAACCCAAGTCCTTTATCCAAAATAGTTCTTGCCTCTACCTTTTTACCGGTTTCGATAAGCGCCTGGCCAAGGTGGAGATACATCTCCCCATTTTGTACCCTGGGCATAATTTTTCCCCATTCAGCTATAGCCTCGGACTTTTTTCCCAATTTATATAATCCATAGGCATGAGTGTCAACAAAGGCATCCTCAACCGCACGACCGGATTCCACCACAATTTTCATGGCTGTCTCAACTTTTTTAATCCCTTCTGCAGGATTTTCACCGGATTCAATCAGAGCCCAGGCTAATTGGTTTAAGACCATTGGATTCTGTGGAGACATTTCTTCCATTTTTTTAGTGACCTTGACCATACTCAGCAGGTCTTTTTGAAAATAATAGGCGTTTGACAAATTAAAGATAACCGCCAGGTTGTCGGGCTCTTTCTTCATAGCAACTTCGCCCACGGCAACGGCCTTATCGACATCGCCGTCTTCCAGGTATTTGCCTATTTTTTCAGCCAGAGCATTGCCTTTTAGGTCTTTGATAACAGTAGCCGCGTCGAATTTACCCTGTTCACCGCTGCCATCTGAAGTCTTGTTCTGCACTCCGCCGCATCCTACAGAGGTGAGGGCAATTAGAATTGCCAGGACAACCAGCCATGTTTTCCGAAACATTGCTTCCCCTCCTTAAAAATCTGAGCCGTAAACCCAGTCAATTATATATACTAATAACCTCATTATTATAGCATCTAAATCCATACCCGGCGAGCGTAAGATTATAGAAGGAGCTAAGGCGCTAAGCAATGCCTAGCACCTTAGCCTTATTAGGTTTGTAGGTTACTGAATGGTAACAGCCTGACCGGCGGTAGCGATGTTATTGATGTTCTTCAGAGCAGTTGTAGTAGCAATGGTACTGGTACCTGCGGTTGGAGCAGAAGGTACAGTCAACTGAACGGTGCGGCCGTCCGGCATCAGAGTGGCGCCGGAAACGGCAACCGCTGCGCCTGCACCAGGGCCGTCAGCATCATACTGGTAATTAGCTGCGCTCTCAGCCGGGCCCTTGGCCATGTACTGGTCAAAGCGGATGATTACATAGTAGGTAGAGCCTGCGGTAGCGGTCTTGGCCTTAACGCCTGCCAGCTTGGGTGCTGCACTGTACGCATTGGCAGTGTTCAACTGGGCAGGGTCAAGTACATCAGCCAGGGCGGGAGCGGTAGCGTCCACACTGTCCCTGTTGTGGCAGTTCTGGCAGACAGCCCGGTTATCCATGCGCAGGTTCTTAATGGTTTCAACCCACTGGCCTCCGACCTGAGTAGTCAGGTTATATTCCTGGCCGGCAGCGCTGTTGGTGCTCACAATTGTTGAAGCTCCATTGATTACGTCCTTGGTCATCTCAGCGCCGGTACCATGAGCAAAGTGGCAGGAAGTACATACCACCTTGTTAATGTTAGCAGGAGGTGCGCCAAGCGGGTTAGCGTCAGTAGTACCAAGCGGTAACTGGAGGGTATTGGCATCATAGCCAAAAGTTCCGTCGTTCCGGGCATCTCCGCCGGTCTTGTTGTTCAGGGTATTATCAACAGTCATGTTGATCATGTGACGGTAACTGGAACTGTTGGTACCGGTCAATACACTGCCTGCGTTACCGGCATTGGCGGCGTTATCATTAAGGTAATCGGTGTGACAAGCAGCACAGAAAGTGGAAATTTGAGTGGGATATACGGACTGCTCGTTAGCAAACCGGTTCAGCACAAATTGGGGCAGGTTGGTGATCGCAGTCCTGGTAGCGCTGGCAGCTCCGGTGCTGGCAGTGTAGTACTGGATGCTTTGTACCAGTATCCGGGCGTTATTCGAACCATGGGGGTTGTGGCAGCTGGAGCACTTCAGGGCAATATGCTCGTTTGCGGCGCCGCCGGGAGCATTAAAGCGGATGTATTCACTGCCGTTCAGCGCTCTGTTGACCTGGTGGCTGGAGTTAGCTTTTACCAGAGTAGCCAGGTCAGCAGGGCCTTCTACCACAAGTTGTCTCTCAAAACCGCCGCCGTTAGTGGCATAGCGCACCTGGTTAGCGGCATCCCAGATCATACCGTCTTTTACGTCATAGGTACTTTGGCCGTTGAAGTTATGGCAGTAGGTACAAATACCGTAAATGGCGTTATTGGAATTGGGGTTCAGGGAAATATCAAACCGGAACAGCCTTGCGGATTTCGCTTGGTGCAACTGGTGACAGCGGCCGCAGGCATTGGTATCGGTGGTGAACTTACCGTGGGGACCATAGGACAGGTCAGCCGGGCGGTCAGAATAGGCATGCTCGGCGCCGCCGCCGGTTTTAGTATTATACACATAATTGGCAGAACTGAGGTTGACAGAGGTTCCGGTGGAATCAGTCATGGAAGTAGGCAGTGCATAAGCAGCGCTTATGCCTACGGCCATGATGAAAAGCAGCGCCAGCGTTAAGGCGGCTAAATATCTTTTCATTAAAATATCCTCCTCTCAGGAATAGAACTGGTTAATTTACTTGGTAAAATTTTGGCTGAACAGGTTCATAGCCACAAAGTTGGTATCCTGAACATTCTGTACAGTCAATGTATAGGTAGTACCGGTTACGAGGTTGCTTCCTAACCTTAACACTACAGTCCTGCCTTCGGGCTGCACCGTGGCAGAGGAAATTGCAACAGGGGCCGAATCGGATGTCCTTACCAGGGTATAGTTACCGGTATATTCCGCACTGTTGGGCGCAGCTGTACCCTTAAGCACATACTGGTTGAACCTGATGGTTACGGTATCAGGGGTCGGGGACAGTATCTTGGTGCCTGCCAGCAAAGTGCCAGGTTCTCCGTAAAGGACAGTTCCACTCTGGTTGGGATCCAAGACATCCTGCAAGGCCAGAGGAGTGGTATTGACATCCGGCCAGTTATGACAGTTCTGGCATACCCCCCGGTTATCCATGCGCAGGTTCTTGGGAGGCTCAGTTTTGGTACCGTCCAGATTCTGCAAGTCCAGGGAGTTATCCGCCGAGCTGATGATTATTGAATCTGTAGCGCTGATTCCGTTAACAACCGCAAAGGTACCATGCGCATAGTGGCAGGTGATACAGGCTACAACACCCGGCGGGCCCATATCTATGGTAGCCAGGGGAAGTTCGAACTTGGCTGAGGTGTAACCAAAGCCTTTGCTTCCGTCGTTTAAACCTTCGTTAGGTCCCATGCCCATCTTGTGCCTGTACTTCAGGTCATAGGCGCCTGTTTTACTTACCGCAGTCGTAGCCTTGTAGTCCCAGTGACAGGTAGCACAGAAGCGGGTAATCTGGTCATTGTAGCTGACTTGTTCATTCCCATAAGGGCTTTGTACCTGAATTTTAATCTGCTGGGTACCGCCATAAACTATGTCCAGGTCACTGGTATCCCGCAGCATAGTGGTTCCGGCCGGGGTCCCTACCAGCACTTTATCCCTCAGTTGCCGGCCGTGCCGTGAACCGTGAGGGTTGTGGCAGGAAGCACAGGTGAGTTCAATATGGCCTCCCGTGTTGGCTCCGGCGTATCCGCCCGGGGGCCGGAACTTGGTCCCTGTGGCATAGTTAACCCTGTGACTGGAAGAAGCCTTGGCCACCGTAGCCACGGCAGGCTCCCCTTCCACCACCAGCATCCGTTCAAACCCGCCACCCGAAGTGGCATACCGCTTACCGTCATTAGTGTCCCAAATCATGCCATCCTTCACATCATACGTACTCTGACCGTTAAAAGAATGGCAGAAAGTACAGGTAGCAAAAATGACGTTGTTAGCAGTACTTCCAACCGGCATGGTATTAAACCTGATCAAACGCTGGCCCTGGGCCTGGTGCAACTGGTGGCACCGGCCGCAAGCCGCAGTATTATCGGCATACCGCCCGTGGGGTCCGCCGGTTAGGAAGCCCAGATTGGCATCTGTTGTAAGCGTAGTCTCCAGTTGGGCCTGGGTTTTGCTAGGATCATGTTCCCGGGAGGGTTCCTGGGGACTGTTAGTTGCTGTCTTGTTGCTGAGTTGACCCAGGGTAACATTTCGGCCATCCTTATAAGGATCTACAATGGTAGCGTCCGTGCTTGGCAGGGCCAGAGCCGGTCCGGCTGTTGCCGCAAGCAACCACAATAGAGCCAGAATAACCAGGGCAGGACTGTAGCCGTTTCGTTTCATAAAATCACCCCCTTTCCGGAAAATTTAAGGAACCTATGGTCAAAGGGAATTAATCCCTCTGCCAACTCTTGGGGCTAATAGCGCATCTTATCCCGGTGACAACCGAAGCACAGCCAATTTCCCGGTCTTCTCCACATCCTGGGGTTACCGGTGCCATGGGGATGGTGACAACTCAGACAGTTCACCTGACCACCCAGAGCCCGGTCCGGATATTGATCACCTATCGGATGCATCTTCTCCCAATAACCTACCTGCTCATGTTTATGACAGGACAGGCATAAATCCGGTATGGGTTTTCGAAGCATCCGCATGTTATCCGATGCATGAGGATGATGGCACTCTATACACCGCCCGTCTCTGAAAGGCGGGTGTTTAACAAGGGCATGCTGTCCGGGCAGGGTTGCAAAATGGCAGGTGTTGCACAATTCCTGGACGGGCGCCCTCAGGTTTTTGGGGTTAGGGGAGGCATGCGGGTTATGACAGGCAATACATTCACTCTTAAGAAACGGTGGATGCTGAACCTTAAAGCTGAGGTACCTGAG
>JAJZTU010000186.1 GCA_021848765.1 Bacillota bacterium | reverse complement strand
AGAAAGCCAGGATTGTAGACAAGGCCAGGGCTATTCCCGTGCCCACAATAAGAATTTGCCGTACTTGGGCAACTGATTGGCGGATATTGGTCATCGGGATAGCAAGCCTGAGAACTCCGGGCGCTCCGCCGGCTAACTTGACCGGCACAGCCATATAGAGCATAGGGTAACCCATGGTATTGCTGTAACGGACGGCAGAGCCGGTTTTGCCCTGCAGGGCTTCCTGCACCTCCGGGCGGTCACTGTGATTGCCCATTTGTTTAGTATCTTTTTGGGACTCAGCCAGCACCTGCCCCTGCGGTCCGATTACCGTGATCCGGATAGCCAGGTCTTTGCCCATTTCCTTAACCAGCTTGTCCAATTCCCCAGCCTGATTATCACCCAGGTATGGACGAACTGCGGTGAGCACCAGCTGACTTTCCATACCGAGGTGTCTTGCTTCATTAGCCTCAAAATATCTCATGAGTACAGGGGAAAGAACCTCTCCGGCGATACCAAAGGAAATCAGGAAAAGGGAAAAGTAAATCATGGTCAGTTTCCAATGGAATTTTTTTAACATTGGCTGCGCTCCCGCAGGCGATAGCCTACTCCCCGGACAGTCTCTATACAGGCAGGGTTACTGGGATCCTGTTCAATTTTCTGGCGCAGGTGACGGATGTGTACATCTACGGTCCGGGTATCTCCGTAGTAGTCATAGCCCCAGATTTTCTCCAGCAGGGCATCCCGGGAAAATACTTTACCCGGATTGGCCAGGAACAGCCGCAGGAGTTCAAACTCTTTAGGGGTTAGGTCCAGCCGGTTACCCCGGGCGAACACTTCGAATCTCTCCAAATCAATTACCAGGTCACCGTAGTCCAGACGGCGTTCATCGCCTGCCTTGCGCTCAGCTTCCTTCTGTGCCCTCCTAAGCCTGGCTTTGACCCTGGCCACCAGTTCTCTGGGGCTGAAGGGCTTGGTCATATAGTCATCCGCTCCCATTTCCAGGCCCAGGACTTTGTCGATCTCCTCGCTCTTGGCAGTGAGCATGATGATGGGAATATCACCGGTGGCCGGGTTGTTGTGCAGGGCCCGGCAGACTTCCAGGCCGTTCATCCCCGGGAGCATAATGTCTAAAACCATTATGTCCGGAACGAGCTTTAGCGCTTTTTCTACTGCACTTGGTCCGTCAGTGGCAACCTCAACTTGGTAGCCTTCTTTTTCCAGGTTGAATTTGACCAGTTCTACAATATGGGCTTCATCATCAACTACCAGGATTTTGGGCAAGTCAGTTCAGCTCCTTTTCGTAAAGAAGTCCCCCGGGCCGGTGGCAAGGTGTAATCTACGGCTGCTTGAGCATGATTACAGCGCTCATTCTACCGGTAGTACCGTTTTCAGCACGATAGGAAAAAAAAGTCTCCGGGTGGCAGTTAGTGCAGGTTTCCGCTACGGTGATCCGCTCAGGCCGCACACCCTGGTCCAGCAGTTGGCGGCGGTTGGCTTCCCAGAGGTTTAAGAGCCATTTCCCCGGCTCCTTTCCTTCGGTAGCGAGTTCCTGCCAGTAGGGGAAGGCCTCCCTTACCCTGTTCATAACGTATTCATCCACCTCGTAGCAGCAGGGGCCGATGGAGGGAGCAATGCCTGCAAGGCAGTTTTCCGGACGGGTTCCGAATTCCCGGGCCATAGCCAGGAGCGTTTTCCCGGGAATCTTCGCCACTGTTCCTTTCCAGCCTGCGTGGGCCAAGCCTATGGCAGGTGTAGCTGTGTCCAGAATAAAGACCGGGACACAGTCGGCATAAAATGTGGCCAGGGGAACTCCCGGCTCATTAGTGATCAGGGCATCCATACAATCCAGGGAACTCTCGTAATCCCTGGCCCCCCGCCCCTTGTCACCGGCGGCAGCCCGGTATACCCGGTCACCGTGGACTTGTTTGGCCGTTACCCAGTGCCGGGGATTAATACCCAGCACTGTGCTAAACAGCAGGCGGTTTTCCAGCACGTGCTCCGGATTGTCACCGACATGGGCAGCCAGGTTTAAGGCGGCATAGGGCGGCTGGCTTACCCCACCGGTTCTGGTCGAAAAGCCGTGCTTAACCTGACCGGTATTAGTAAAGGAGGGGATTTGCATGAATTTAAGCCCATTCTCCTCAGTTATTGCAAAACCTTTGTTCATTTACACCCATCCTTTTCAGGAAGCGTTTTGCAGTCATTTTCACTTTAACATATTTTCGTTAAAGGGTAAAGCAGACACAAATTAAGAGAAGGACGTTTTCCTTCTCTCAGTGTATCCTTGTTCCCGTGTATGCTGCTTCAGTGCTAGCTTTCTATGGCATATCCGTGCCGGTTTCCCTTAAAGGGTTCAGCCTCGACCAGAATTACATCTATACCGATTTTGCGAATGTTTTCCCAAGGCACATACAAATCCTCACTGCGCCCACCGAACATGCCAAAAATTTTGCCTTCACCGGGAACAATGATAGCCCGAATCAGCCCTTCATCCATATCAATGTCAATATCCTTAATAACCCCAAGTCTTCTACCGTCTACCACATTGACCACTTCACGCATTCTGAGGTCAGAAATCTTCACAATCACGTCTGCCACCTCCTCGTCTCTACCACTAGTATATGTGGCAATTACAAGGTTGTGACCCTCTCAGGTAAATTTCTTGTCATAGGCCAAGCTCCCTTTGGACGGGTTTCTCTTCGTCCACAGTGTGGCGGGAAACATTCAAAAGGATACCCATGCCCAGCAACTTAAAGAGCAGGGAGGAGCCACCGTAACTAATGAAAGGTAAAGTTACCCCGGTCACCGGCATCGACCCGGTAACCACCGCCAGGTTAATGATGGCCTCTACCAGGATCATGGAAGTCAAACCCGCTGCCAACAATCTGCCAAAGGTATCCGGAGCCTTGCGCGCTACCTGCAGGCCCCTGCCGGCCAGGAGAGCATAGAGCAGCAGGACGCCGGCAGCACCGATAAACCCTAATTCCTCGCCAATTACCGCAAAGATAAAGTCATTATGCTCTTCCGGAAGCCACAGATACTTTTGCTTACTCTGGCCAAGGCCCAAACCAAACAGTCCCCCGGAACCAATGGCGTATAAAGACTGCACTATTTGGTAGCCGCTCCCCAGGGGGTCTCTCCAGGGGTCAATGAAAGTTTGCAACCGCTCCAGGCGGTAGGACTTCATGGTCATCAAGAAGGCAGCAACCACTGCACCCGCTCCGGCCAGCAGGCTCAGGTGAATAAAACGGGCTCTGGCTACAAAGAGCATGGTGAACCCTGTAAGCAGGAGGACCATGGTAGTACCCAGGTCCGGCTGCAGCATGATCAGCCCGCAGACAACTCCCAGAGACACCAGCGGTGGACCAAGGCCTTCCCGCAGGGACCGGATTTTCTTCTGCTTTTGGGAAAGTATGCGGGCGAGTTCCAGGACCACCAAGGGCTTAGCCAGTTCGGAGGGCTGAAAGCTCATGGGTCCTAAAAGAATCCAACTCTTGGCGCCATTAATGGTCTTGCCGGCCGCCAGCACTGCTACGAGGCATAACAGCCCCAGAATGTAACCGGAAAAAGCCAGATTCTTAAACCTGTAATAGTCGATTCCGGAAACTGTCAACATAATTATTATTCCCAATACCGCCCAGATAATCTGGCGCTGGAAAAAATAATAAGCGTTATTATACTGGTTATAGGCTGAGACTGAGCTGGCGCTGAACACCATCAGCACCCCGATGACCAGCAGGCAGATCACGGCAAAAAAGAGGTAAAAATCTATAGCATGGCGCTTGGGCCTTCTTTTCATTGTTTCAATCCTTCCCCAGAGACAAGCTTTACTATTTATAAAATATTCGCGGCCCGGTTCAGGATTCCTGCCTTTTATCCAGATAATCTCACTGCAGGCTCCGGTTGTGCTACTGCTGCCGGACAGCAAAAAGGCCCACCGGTTTTAAGCGGGGGCCTTAGTGTACCTTAGGATTGCTAAATTGTCTTTCCCAAAGTTTGCTTAAAAGTGATATTCTCTCGTCAATTCCCGTAGTGTTACCTTGCCCAGGTTCGCGTTATTATGTGGAGACAATTAATATCCTTTTAAGTGGACATCCTGTTCTGTTAAGTAAACATCCTGTCCATTAATTAGTTTAGCCAATCCCGGGCAGTTCTAAACATATATCGAAAAAAGTTTACTCTTCCTGCTTAGCTGCAGAATCCATATAACAATCCTCCCTAAAGAATCTACCTGAAAGCTCTTGCTCTATACAGAAATTACCTGATTTTCAGTGTTCCCCGGAGGGCATACTTTTATTAGAATGCTTAAAAGGAGGACCTTATTAATGCCTGAGCAAAAAAACAACACAGACAGTACCAAAACCACCGGAGGGAAAACTCAAGGCAAAGCCAAGCCTAACAAATTGACCTACTCAGAAACTTTTGTGGAAACAGCGCCTCTGGGGACCTGGAAAGAGGGCCGGACTAAATAAGACGATCCACATTAGGAGGGAGCAAGAAGGACCACAGATTTTGTGGTCCTAACAAATTGTTTGATAAGAGTTAAACTGCACCTAAAACGCGTAGTAATTCACCACTTCTGAACGTAGAGGATAATCTTCTCAATTCCACATTTTGATAACCCTCTTTATATAGTTCATTTAAAGCTTTTATCAGTTCTATGTTGGCTTTTTCGTAAAGATTTTCCTTTTTTCTTTCAAGCAAATCTTTAGCCGTTTCAAAATTCCTATGAGTTAAATTATCTATATCAATATTCAGTTCTTTTAAAAGCTGTTGTCCCAGTAACATTGACAAAAAGTAATTGCTATAAGATAAGTGAGGATATTGCTCAAGTAGTTTTAATTTTTTCCTTTGGCTATCGCAATACCTAAAAATTAATACTGCAATTACCAGTTGTGCGGCGTTTAAATTTCTAAATATATCGTAGTAGAACTTTCCAAATAAATCACTGCGTCTGAACTTCGCCAAATGTGGTTTCTTCCGCCAAATAGTAAATACTGCCTCTGCTGCTACAGACGAAGGAATTGGTTCCCCACCTGAGACACTGTCACGCTTCCTTTTATAAGTATATCCTAACTCCTTGACTGCGGTTTCTAAATCCCTTTGAATTTGTTCATTGGCCCTCAAGTCCCTTAAATCAACAGGGTTTTGGCTATTGGTCGCAATCGTGATATCTGTGAGTAATTCATCGTCACCCTCGGATATTTCGTAAAGCCTCAATAATACAAAAACATTTGAGAAGTCCAAAGTTGGATATTCATTTAACGTTTGTTGGATGGTTTTACAGGTCTGACCTCCATTAATAATCTGTATATCTTCTACCTTAACTTGCCAGTTTTTTGAACTTAAAGCATTGTAACGAAAATTGTTGCAAACCATCGTTATACCATTATTAAAAAAATAGAAGTTATTTCTTTTCTCATCAATCAAAGTATTTTTAATACTTTCGTTAACGCGATTGATTCTTAGGCCCAAAAACTTTCTAACATTTCTTTCTAACAGGGAATCTCCATACCTATCCATTAGTGAAGCAATTTCTGCAACATTAATTTTTCCAATCAAGACCCGCTTAAAACTAAATTCCTCAACTACCCCTTCACCTGTCAACGAGAGGGTATCATTTATTTTTTCTATTGACTTTAATTGTTCGACAATATTCTGATGGTTAAAATGCTCAAAAACAACCTGACTTGAAGAAAAATTGGCGTTGCGAATATGATTTTTGCCTTCTTCAGTCCATGGAAGACCATTGTTAACCAACACGCATTTTACTATGGGTATAAATCCATCTGAAATTAAGGATCTGATTTCTTCCACTTTTGGTTTTAAAAACTTATTTAATAACACGTCTTTAGTAGGATCAAAAATAGAAGTAACTGCATTTACTACCCTCAAAACAGAATTCGCTGGGAAATTAGTATCGTTATCAAGGTTGTTTTTATATTTTGCTTGAAATATAGTTACTTGGAACTCAAAATTGACGGTATCACCTATAAAGATTGCATCGATTCCCGAATCATTTCCACCCTCCGTTATAAGTGAAAAAGCTTCAGACAATTCAATACCCATATAAGAGGCTACACCTAAAATAACAAAGGCTGTGGATATCTTTTTATTCTCATCAGATTCCGTAAAAAACCAATCTGGATTTTCTGAAACTATTTTTCTAATCCTTTGGTCGATTATATGCTTGTTAATATCCACCGGGCCAACTCCTTTCTTAAAGTTGGTTATTTGTAATCGAAGTAGTTGTTCGCAGAAAGTTATAGTTTCTAGTATAACCGTTTCTTAATCTATTCAACACCTGACTGTTATAACCTTCTTACAACATAAATTGATTGGAAAAAATTTATATTTCTGAACTAAACACAAAAGGCGGCTGCCTGCCGGTTTCACTGACCGGCGGCGCCGCCTCTATTGCTTGTCGACAATCTTCCCAAGCGCTTGACCCATAAGCAGAAACTTTTCCGGCTGAAGGTCCGGGTTAAGCTCTATTCGTCCCTGCTCAAACAGGAGAATCACTGTGGAGCCGAATTCAAAGCGCCCCAGTTCCTCCCCCTTGGCCAAAGCCGGGCCATCAGGCAAATCCCTGTGTTCCAGCCGCCCGCCTGCCATATTGGTACTGACTGGGTCGTAAACCACCCGCACACTACCCACAATGGTAGCCCCCACCTTAACCAAGGCGACTTCCCCTGCCTGGGTATCCAGATAGGTAATGAGGCGTTCATTTTTGGCAAAAAGCCCTTTCACTGTCCTGACTCCGAAGGGATTCACCGGAAAGAGCGTCCCCGGTACGTAGGTATAACCCTTTACACGCCCGGCCAGGGGCAT
>JAJZTU010000185.1 GCA_021848765.1 Bacillota bacterium | reverse complement strand
GGACTCAGAAACCACGGGCTTGGGAGTCCCAAACAGCACATCGGACAGGTCGGTACCGATATACATACCACAGTAGTCACCCAGAGCAGCCTTCAAACCGCCAAAGATGATATTTACAGGGTCAGCATCCATACCCTGGTGGGTCTGGTGCAACTGCTCAACGATAGCAGCATTAATACTGGGAGGCATAATGCCGGTTTCCTTAAATTTCTTTTTGCGGCCTTCGGTGATAGTAGTAGTTACCCAGGTAGCGTCACCGAAACCGGACAATCTCTGATAATCCTGCAGGGCCAGCATTGCCACTTCTTTGGCCAGTTCATTATCGGATTTGCCTTCAGCGGAGATACCGACTCTCTCGGCAATCTTACGCAGTTTAACGGCATCGGTAACCTTGTAATCAGGGGCATGACCTTCTGCAACATGCAGCAGGGCCATGGTAATATGACGGGCATGGTCGGAGTGGGCGGAAGCGCCGGCAGACATTGCCCTGGTCAGGTTCCTGGCTACGATGGTATAGTCGTTGGCACCGCAAATACCCTTATTGCCGCCTTCTTTCTTAGGCATAATCCGGCAAGGGCCTTGGAGACAAATCCGGCAGCAAATACCGTTGCTGCCGAAACCGCACTGGGGCTTCTGAACCTGCGCACGGTCAAAGGCGGTAAATATGTTTTTGGCTTTAGCCCGGTCTAGCATCTGCAAAACTGCAGAATCTATAGTTTTCTTAACTTCACTCATTCCCTCTTAGACCTCCTCATTTGATTTTAAACTCACAGCCTACCTCTACAACACCTAAATTTCCCCTTTTCCCTAAACTGCACCCTCACCTACCTCTCGTATAATTTTGGCCTGAATCTCTTTCATGCTCTGGAGCAAGGCGCCTCCTAACTCCGCTGACGGGCCGTTGCCCATGGCACTTTCCCAGACAGCTTCATCAAAGGGTATTACACCTATTATCTCATCAGCACCAAAATTTTTCAGGATAAATTCCTTTTCCAGATCATTACGGACCTTATTAGCTACAAATTTAACTTTTTTAATCCCAAGATCCTGAGCGAGTTTCTGAACCAGCTTGGCAGTATTCACACTGTTCTTACTGGGCTCTACCACTACCAGCATCAGTTCCACACCGCGGGCAGTACCCCGGGAAAGATGTTCAATTCCGGCTCCCATGTCCAGGATGACCACTTCATCTTTATCCAGCAGCAGTGAACTTACCACTGCCGAAAGAAAGGTGTTTTCCTTGCAGTAACAGGCCTCTCCGCCTTTTTTCACCCCACCCATGCGCAGGAAGTGGATGTTGCCTTGTCTAATGCAGTAATCCTCCAGAACATCGTCCACTTCAGGGTTCAGGGTGTAAAATGCGCCGCCGCCGGCATTCTTGCGGTCCATGATTTCCTTTAACTCAACCATGGGCTTATGCTGGCGAATGGTTTCCTCATCGATTCCAACCCCGGCAGCGAGACAGGCATCAGGATCAGCGTCTACTGCGAATACTCTTCCGTGGGTCCCGGCGAAGAGCTTAACCAGACTTGCTGCGACAGTTGTTTTGCCAACGCCACCTTTTCCTGATACGGCAATCTTCATTTTCGCACCTCCGAATTGACTATTTCGGGCGGTAAACCGTTATTCGAAAAATTCGCACATTTTGTTAAGTTCTACAACACTCCCAAAAATCCTTCCCGGAAAGCAAAAAACTTTAAGACATTCTTGGTATTTTATGGCCTCAAAACCGCTTACCCTTCTATAACAGCAATCTAGGTAGACATTTCGACAGAAAGACGTAAAATCCTTCTAGTCTACAAAAAATTCTGAAAATATTTCTAATTGCACAATAATACCCCAGGGCCAACTTGGTCCTGGGGCCAAAATAAGTTAAAAGAGCAGAAACCTCTTGCGCAGAACGAAATACTGAACGAATAATCCGGCGATAAACAGGAAGGTTATCAGCATTCCCAAACCATGGTAAATAGTGATTCGCCATCTCAAGACCTTAATAGTTTGGTCCCTGCTGTCCAGGAGAGCCTTAATCCCCTGGCGTTCCCTTTGTAAATCCGTCCTTTGCTGTTCAAACTTCAATTTTGCCCGTTCCCAGTTCCACTGTTGCCTTAATATCTCATCCCTTTCTGCACTGATATCATTAATCCGGTGTCTGAGAAAACTTTGAGCAGCATAGGAATTATCTGTCTTTAAGATGTTCCAGAGGATACTGCCCTTATCCTCCACTTCTTTTCCGTCAGTTAGATAGTATACGGTTGTAGGCAGGTCCTCCTGGATTACAGCAGGAATTTCCTGGCCGGCAATAAGGTTGGGACCTTTAATGCCTAAAGGAAAACTCAGTGGCACCTCTACACCGTCACTGGTAAGCAGTTTTGTGGTTTCCGGTGACCGTCTGCCCATAATTAAAAACAGTGTGTAGTCATACAATCCCCGCTCATGGAGCATACCCATAAACTGTCCAACAGCCTCATCGGCCTGCCGGAAGAAAGTGTTCTTTTCCCGGTCATCCCTGCCGGGGCTGCTTAGGGTTATATAGGTTAAAAAGGGTTTATCCTCCCGGAATTTATTGATGGCTGCACCAATGATTTGCTTAGGATTGTTCCGTTCTTCCGTACCTGAATTAAGCACAAAATTGAATCTCTGAGCCAGTTCCTGACTGGCGCCCCTCCCATCAACCAGCAGGCTTTTCCGTTGAGTAGCCCTGTACTGAGCAGGCAATTTTCCGAGGAGAGCCAGGTCTTGAACCTCGCCCTCAGGCTGGATGACCTTATCTAACACTTTGGCCTGGATACCTTCTTTACTTACTCCCACCAATCTGGGGGTAATAGCAGGGTTGAAGTATTTGCTTTCCAAGTCATCAATGGCAATAATCACCACGTGTTTAATGTACTTAGGGGGTTCGGGCGCTGGCCCCGGATTATCCCCTGGCTGAGAGTTTACTTTTCTCTCTCCGTATGCCGGTATCGCTATCAGGATGGAAATAAGAATTGTCAACAGGAATATACTAATTACTCCATATCCTTTTTTTAGCACTCTGGAACCCTCCCTGTCCACATACACTTTACTTAAATATAGTTCGTCCAGGCGCTAAATATGCCAAAAAAATTCACTGTCGTCCTGACCTTAATATGGAAATTAGCAACCAAAAACCCATGATAACTGCCGCTATGAAACCAATCTCCGCAATTGGAAACCGCCATAAAATGGATTTTTCGGTTTTCAGGGCCAGCATGGAGGTCCCCATGATAATAGCAGCAACTATGATGCTTACTGCCAGGCGGTTGCTGGCCTGGGTAATTTTGTCTACGAACTGATGGTATTTTTGATGTTCCAACTGAACCTTTAATTGTCCCCTTTCAATCTGGCTGACCAGATTGTCCAAACGGCGGGGTAAGCGCAGCAGCAGCGCCACCAGGTCATAGCCATTATTAATAAAAAACCTCTTTAACCTATGGGGAGAAAATTTTTCACGTAAGAGAACCTTGCCGAAAGGCTCTGCCAGGTCGACTATACTAACCGCTGGGTCAAGCTGTTTCACCAATCCCTCCAGAGTGACCAGGGTCTTAGCCAGGAGTGTGATTTCTGCCGGCACCCTAATTTGATAAACAAAGGCCATTTGCAGCATTTCCCGCATAACATCTCCTAACTTCAGCTGCCGCAGCGGCAAATCGTAATACTTGACCATAAGCCGGTTAATGTCCTTATGAAGCTTGTTTTTGTTAACCGTTTCATGGGCCTTGCCAACTTCCAACAAGATCTCCACGATAGCCCGCGTATCTTGACGTACAACAGCCAGCACCAGGCTTACCAGCTTTGCGCGTAATTCCTCATCAAGCCTGCCTACTTGCCCAAAGTCCATAAAGAAGATGCTTTCTCCTTCCAGGACCGCCAAGTTACCCGGATGGGGATCAGCATGGAAAAACCCATGAATGTAAATTTGTCTAAAGATGGCATTGGCAGTATTCTTGGCCACATTACTCAAGTTATGACCCTGTTCTTTAAGCGCTGTAAAGTTGTTAATCTTAATCCCCGCTACATACTCTAAAGTCAGCACCCGGGGAGAGGAGAATTCCCAAAAAACCTTAGGGAATCTCACAGTCGGGTCACCGGAAAAATACCCGGCAAACCGGTCCGCATTCCTGCCCTCAATAGTGTAATCTACTTCCTCTTTTATCGAATTGGCAAATTCCTCGGCCATATCCACAACCCGGTAAAAAGCTCCCCACTTTGTCCGGGACTGGACCAAGCGCGCAGCGTCAAAAAGGATCTCCAGGTCTGTCCCGATTACCCGTTCAATTCCCGGTCTTTGAATTTTTACCACAACCTCTTCACCTGTGGAAAGTTTTCCCCGGTGGACCTGGCCAATGGATGCCGCTCCTAAAGCCTCTTCTTCCAGGTAAGCAAAGACTTCGAGATAATCTACTCCCAGTTCAGCCTCCAAAACCGCTTTAACCTGCTGGAAGGGCAGCGGCTGAACCCTGTCCTGGAGGCGTTCCAATTCCAGAATTAGTTCAGGAGGCAGTAGGTCAGGCCGGGTACTCAGCAGTTGGCCCAGCTTGACAAAGGTCGGTCCAAGTTCCTCAAGAGCCATCCGAAAGCGTTGTGCCAAGGACAGTACGGTTTTTCCGTCCCCTTTCTTTCTATTGAAAACATGGGCTTCCCCACGTTGAAGGAAATCGACCAATTGCCCAAGTCCATGTTTGGTCAAAATCTCTCCGATCTCCCGAAAACGTAAGATGTGACGGTATCTGGCCCTAAGCAACCTGACTCACCTCAATTCCTAATGCCCTACTTGATTCCATAAAAGGTCTTATCAGTTCTGAAGTACAAAAAAAGGGGTTTCCCCCTTTAACACCTACTTTTCGTCGTTTAACTTGGATTCCAATGCTCTGATCCGTTCTTCCAGCGCCTCTAAATCAGCCCTGGTTATCAGACCAAACTTTTTACGGAGATCTTCGACCTCCTTCTTGATAGTTTCCTGCACTGCCGCTTTCTCTTGTTCACCTTTTTCCATTAATTCATTGACAAAGGTTTTTGCTTCTTCAGCACCAACCTCCCCACGATCGACCATATCATGTACTACTTTTTCCGCTTTTTCCCGGGTCAGTGTCAGCAGCCCAACTCCGAATAATAAGGATTTTTTAAAAATTCCCATGTGCAAGCCTCCTTTCTCATCAACCATCTTAAGTATCACCACTAAAATTCAGGCCTATGCGAGGCACTCTTCAAAATCATTATGTCCATTGTACCTTCATTCTACCTTCAACTCCATTTATTGTCAAATAGCAAAACCCCCTTGACTGTCCACCGGTTAATTAGCTATAATAGTCCTAGTCCCGGAGATAAGTTCTTAAATTGCCCTTGCGGCAAGTAACACGGCCCCTTGGTCAAGTGGTCTAAGACACCGCCCTTTCACGGCGGTAACACGGGTTCGAATCCCGTAGGGGTCACCATGCCGGTGTAGCTCAATTGGCAGAGCAGCTGACTTGTAATCAGCAGGTTGCGGGTTCGAGTCCCATCGCCGGCTCCACAATTTTGGAGGGGTTCCCGAGTGGCCAAAGGGAGCAGACTGTAAATCTGCCGGCTCTGCCTTCGAAGGTTCGAATCCTTCCCCCTCCACCATCATAACTTGCGGACATGGCGGAATTGGCAGACGCGCTAGATTCAGGTTCTAGTGGGTGCAAGCCCGTGGAGGTTCAAGTCCTCTTGTCCGCACCATCTTTTGTAATAAGGGCCTGCATTTTGTAGGCCAGTTTGCTGATAAAACCCGTGCAAAGCACGGGTTTCTGCATGTTTATTCATGTATTATCTTTGAGCTCTAACATTACAATTTATCCCAAAATTCCTTTTCACTTATTTGCAACTGATGTTTTAATATCTTTTGCCATAAGTGTCCCGGAATTTCTTTCTGTTTTGTATGACTAACTTTAGTTTGCAGAACATTCCCATTAGACAATACCTTTTCATAATACCAATGGTCTGTGTTGCGAATTAATACCCAACCATTTTTGTCACAATATCGCTTTAAGTCTCCAAATTTAGGCGCCATTTAAAACTCCAGTAAGCTACGAATTTCTTCATCAGTATCACAAAGTAAAACTCTTAATACATATGGAAAATGTGATTTTCGGTTGGGAGCATTTAAGAATAATTGTGAGCGTCTTAAATAATCAATTACATATTCTTTTAAGTCTTTAACTAATTCACACACTGCAATTTCAACATTTTGACCATTGACATACATTTCAAGTTGGTCTAACGCTAAAGTTATTGATCCATCTTCTTCAGATAAAATCTCAGCCTTTAACGTAAAATTAGATAAAAGTTGTTTTTGAAGGTCAACTCTAAGCGCGATAATTTCTTCCGTTTGCTTTCGTTTAATGATTACCGGTTCAAAAGTACTATATACTTTATTGTACAAAGAAGATAAATCTTTACGAGCTTCGGTAAATTGCATTTCCGTTAGCATAGTCATCCCTCCCCACCTCCTATACTATCATATTATGTACATTCTGTACAGATAGTATATTGGGTTCAGCTGTTATTATACTAATTAAAAAAATAAAGCCCCTTTTACAGGGCCAAAAAAAGATGGGAATAAACTTTTCAGCATTATACTCTTAGTTTAGTCGGAATGCCGGCCTGATGCTGCCTATCACTTCCTTATGGAAATTCCTGAGGGGAACCGAGTGATGATTGACCAACTCTTCACCTTGTTCTGCGGACAGCCATCCCAGTTGGATAAGCGCCTCAACTATCACAGGAGCGAGGGCTCTCTGGGCTCCGTCTTCGATTTTCAGGGCAATCCCGATTCCCTGGTCAACCAGGGCAGCGCAGTATACCCCTTCAGCCCCGGTTTTAGC
>JAJZTU010000184.1 GCA_021848765.1 Bacillota bacterium | reverse complement strand
TGACAATCCCCGGCATCTCCGCAAGACGGAGAAGTATCTGAAGAGGCTGCAACGCCAACTCTCACGAAAACAGAAGGGTTCTCAAAATCGCCGGAAGGCTAAGGGGAAACTGGCCAAAAAACACCTTAAGGTTGCTAACCAACGAAAAGATTTTCACCATAAACTATCAAATAGACTAATTAAAGAGCAGGACCTTATTGCAGCAGAGGATCTGGCCGTAAAAAACATGGCTCGCAACCACCGGCTGGCCAGTTTACCCAATTATATCAAAGGATTACAGTAACTGGACAAACACGGGGAGCAGGCCGGTAATCGGCCTGCTTCACTTATCCATTATGCATCTGCGTCTTTCACTCCGGTGGTCTCTGTAGCGATTCGTCTTTTTTCCTCCTCTGTTTCGGGACGTCGGGCGTGACGGGGCAAGTATTCCAGTTCCATGGTAGGCAGGGCGCTGCCGTGGTAGTTATCTTTCCCTTGTTCATCCCGTTGATCAGACATATAAAAACACCTCCGGGACTCAGTTTGCCCGGTCAGGTGCGAAACTATTAGCATGAAAGATAACAGTGGGATGGATAAGATCAAGGTGCAGGAAAGAAAAGAGGAACTAATTAAACTAACCTCAGAGTTTTGCCGTGTCCATCTGGATGAAGAATACCGTCAATTGTGCGAAAAACTAATCGGCAAGATGGCCCGGAAACGACAGGTACCCTTTCTTGCCGGTCGTCTGGAAATTTGGGCCGCAGCCATAGTACATGCTCTGGGTACAATTAATTTCCTGTTTGATAAAAGTTCTAAACCATTTTTTACGGTGGATGGTATCTGCGCTTATTTTAATACCTCTAAAAGTACGACGGCCCAGAAGTCAAAACTCATTCGTGACATGTTTAAAATGGGTTATTTCGACTCGGAATTTTCTACTCATGAAAATGCAGGCAATAATCCAATGGCCAATCTGGTTTCTGTAAACGGTTTACTAATACCCAAAAATATGTTACCGGAACTTCTTGGGAAAAAACTCATTTAAGTAAAACCAAGGAATTATTTAATTGAGGCTTATGCTAATCAACGATATAATAGATACACAAGATATTTCCAGCCAGGAGGAAGAGGAAATGGCTAATAATGTATCATTATTAAAAAAATTTAAGGAGCATGAATTAACTCCCGACAAAATTGCTGATAGTATCAATGTTGCTGCCAATTTAATTAATTCTAAATTAAAAAGCCTAGATGTTTCTGTTAAATACCATAATGATGAGATTACCGATAATATGAAGAATATAACTATACAAGAGTTACGAGAGTGTTGTTGTAGCGAAGACCGAAGACTCTTTTCTGTAGAAGCATTCATAGGTGATGCGTATTTATGGGCTATTCCTAAAGCGGGTCAATTGACTATAACTGCCCCCAATAGGGATATAGCAGAGATGGTGCTTTCTGCTTTTACTAACTCGTAATTAATTGGCGCAATACTTATGATGAAAGGGAATGATTCTTTTGGAAGAAAAAATTTATGAATTAATGACTAAAATGTATAGTGAAATGCAAAATGGTTTTAAGGAGCTTAGAGAAAGTCAGGGGAAATTAGAAAAAGATGTTGAGACTTTAGGTCACCAAGTTACTAAATTAGAAAAAGATGTTGAGACTTTAGGTCACCAAGTTACTAAAATAGAAAATGACGTTAAGCCTAAAATAGAAGTTGCTCTTGATGGTTATCAGGTGGTATATGAAAAGCTTGAAGTTCTTGAAAAAAAAGTCGATAAACTGGATGCAACTGTCGAGAGTCATGACGTTAAGATAGAAGTCATAAGAGGTGGAAAATAACATTATGCCGGACCGAAAAAAAATCATGAATTATTAAAGACTACAGAATTAAGCTGTAGTCTTTAATAATAGCGAATCGAATTGTGGAGTTTAAAAAAGTGGCTATCATCATGCTGCAGATGATAGCCACTTTTTGCTTAAGACCTGCCTAACAGACGCATTAGGCCCTGTCCATCCGGAACTGGCGGGAACGCAGCCAGCCGATTACGAGTACTGCGGCTGCCAGCGCCAGGGGGAAAGCCTTGGTCAAAATTGCCGAATTAAGTAATCCGTGAATAAATTTATCTTCGAGAATCATTTGGCCGGCAGTCCAGCCAAGGATTGCCGCACCGGCGTGTACCAGAACCGAGAACATTATCCAAACTCATGACAAAGTCCGCTATAATTATTGTTTTTATAGCTTCCCAAATATTTGCGGATTCGGAGATATTCTCCGCGCCTTCTTCATCACTCACCCGGCCCGAAGGTAATCAGCCAAAAAAGACTCCAATTAGCGGAGGTTTAATTGCTTATAAGGCAGGTCAACCGTCAGCCCCCCTTTTTTGCCTTTTCAGCCAATGTAAAACCAGCCTCGGTGTATTTTGGTTGATAACCACCAACCCCCGGGCTTTTATTTCAGTTGATTCCCACATAGCATTCCGGAGTGGCCTCAGATAAAATTTCCTCAAAAAGGTACATGCGAGGGAGGTTACTATGTCGAGGCGCAATTCGGTGGTCATTGCTCTGGAAGAAGCGGCGGCCGCCATCCCGGACGGGGCTGTGATCGGGATTGGCGGATTTGTTACCACCAACAAGCCCATGGCCCTGCTGAGGCAGCTAATGCGGGAGCGCAGGAAGGGTCTTACCGTGGTGGCGGCTCCATCCGGCCTGGAAGTGGATATGATGATTGCCCTGGGAATGGTGGATAAACTGATTACCCCTTATGTTGGCGCCGAGGCGATTTCCCCGGTGGGTCCTTTTCACAGTAAATGGGCAGGACGGACTTTCCGGGTAGAGGAAGTAGACCTGGGAACTCTGGTTACCTGCCTGAGGGCCAGGTTCCAGGGGGTGCCCTTCCTGCCGGTCATGGGGGCTGTGGGGACTTCTTTGCCGGAGCTTAATCCTAATTTAAAATGGCTGGACGACCCCTTTGGCGGTCCACCGGTGGTGGTAGCGGCGCCGGTGGAGATCGATGTGGCAATAATTCACGCCAGCCAGGCAGACCGGTACGGCAATGTCCAGCACCGGGGGGCTGTTTTTGTAGACAACCTGATAGCCCAGGCGGCCAACAAGGTAATTGTCCAGGTGGAAAAACTAGTCTCCAATGAGGAAATCAGGAGCGCCCCGACGGAAACAACCCTGCCCTGTGAATTCGTGGATGCGGTGGTCCTGGCTCCTTACGGGGCACACCCCTCCGCCTCCCAGAACTACTATCAACTGGACGAAGGGCTGATGAAGGAGTATCTCCGGGCGGGGAAGTCTTTTCTACAGGGAGATACTGCCCCGCTGGAAGGATTTTGGAAAAAGTATGTTGACAGGCCGGCAACCCATTGTGACTACCTGGCTGCTGTAGGCTTGGACAGATTATTTGGCCTGGGATTGGAGGTGTGAGTGATGCCGGTAACTGCGCAGGAGCTGATGGCAGTTTTTATGTCCCGTCAGGTAAACAACGGGGACTATATTTCGGTGGGTACCAACCTGCCGGTACCAACGGCGGGAGTGCTGCTGGCCCACCTGACCCATGCCCCTGATGCTAAGCTGAATATCCTGAGTTACTTTACTAATTTGACAGACATTGACCGCTTCGACGACCTGACCCAGATTGCCAATCCACGGGTAGCCAAATGGGCGGAGGCCGTAATGTCCATGGAAGCTATGGTTAATGCCATCACCAGAATGGATATCTGTTTCGCCGGAGGTATTCAAATTGACCGGTACGGTAATACCAACCTGATCGGCATCGGTTCAGACCCTGATAACCTGAAATTCCGGGGGCCGGGCAGTGTGGGGACCTCCACGGTTATGGCCCTGGTTAAAAAGTATTACATCTTCACCAACGACCACTCACCCCGCACCCTGGTAGAAAAGTGCGATTTTCGCTCCACAGTAGGCTGGGACCGGGGAGGAGCGGACGCCAGGGTCAAGCTGGGCCTGCCGGGAGGAGGACCGCAGTATGTAATCACCCCGAAAGCCATCCTGGACTTTGCGGAAACCACCAAGGCCATGCGGCTAAAATACGTCCTGCCCCCGGCTTCAGTAGAGGAGATAGTAGCCAATACCGGCTTTGAACTGGTAATCCCCGGCAAAATTGAGGAAATGAAGCCCCCGACAGAAGAGGAGTTGAGGGTCCTGCGCACCAGAGTGGATCCCAAGGGTTTACTGCGCGGTAAAGCCTAAACCGGCATCAACCTGTGAGATGCGAAAATTGGCTGAGTAGCCGGTAGGGTAGCCGCCCCACCGGGAATACATCCGCAATGACTTAAAGTCCGGCCAGTAAGGAGGAGTGCCAATGTGCTGCAAAGATGAAAATAAGCAGTTGGAAGCCCGTTATCAAGCCTGGGAAGAGGCCAACAAAGTATCTCGCCTCCCCCGGGTTACTACCTCGGCGGGAATCGAAATTAAACCCCTGTATACAGCCCTGGATGCAGCGGGAAACTGTGCTGAGCAAGTGGGTTTACCCGGGGAATATCCTTTCACCCGTGGGGTTCATCCCTTAATGCACCGCAGCAAGGTCTGGACCATGCGCCAGTACTCGGGCTATTCTACAGCCAAAGAGTCCAATGAGCGCAACAAGTTTTTCTTCCAACAGGGAGTTACCGGGCTTAGTGTGGCCTTTGACCTGCCTACCCAGATGGGTTATGACTCCGATAATCCTGATGTGGAGGACGAGGTAGGACGGGTAGGTGTTGCGGTGGATACCCTGGCCGATATGGAGCTGCTCTTTGACGGCCTGCCTTTGGACCGGATCAGTACTTCTTTTACCATTAACGCCATCACCCCCATTATCCTGGCTATGTATGTGGCTGTGGGGGAAAAGCAGGGGGTAGCGCCGGAGAAGCTTACGGGCACAGTGCAGAATGACATCCTGAAGGAGTACTTTGCCCGGGGAGCTTATATTTTCCCCTTACGGCCTTCCATGAAGATGGTGGGGGATACCTTTGAGTTTTGTTCCCAAAAGATGCCCAAGTTTGTGCCGCTGAGTGTCTGCGGCTATCATATCCGGGAAAGTGGAGCCGATGCGGTCCAGGAAATTGCTTATGCTTTCTGCAATGCTGCTGCCTACATTGAAAATGCTGTGCAGCGGGGACTGGATATTGACTCTTTTGCTCCCCGGATCAGCTTTAACCTGGCGGCCCATATGGATTTGTTTGAGGAGGTGGCCAAGTTTAGGGCCGCTCGGCGGTTGTGGGCTAAGCTGCTCAAAGAACGTTTCGGGGCCAAGGACCCCCGTTCCTGGAAGTTCCTGTACTTTGCCGGTACCGGTGGCAGCACTTATACCGCCCAGCAGCCGGACAACAACATTATCCGGGGGACTTTGGAAACCCTGGCCATAGTCCTGGGCGGGTGCCAGGCCTTAACGGTAAACACCAAGGATGAGGGTCACGCTATTCCTACGGCTGAGGCCGGTCTTACCGCCCTGCGGACCCAGCAGATTATTGCTCTTGAATCCGGAGTTGCCAATACCGTGGACCCCCTCGGTGGTTCCTGGTATGTGGAGAGCATGACCGGTGCCATGGAAAGGGAAATGGTCAAGGTCATGGAGGATATAGAGAGCAAAGGCGGCATGATTAAGTGCATCGAGAATGGTTATGTCCAGCGCAATATCCTGAAAAATGCCCTGCAAATCCAGCGGGACATTGAAACAGGCAAAAAGCCCCTGATTGGAGTGAACACCTTAACTATGGAGGAAGCACCTCCGGTCAATCTGCACCAATGGAACAGTGAGCACGGCCGGGAGCAGCAAATGCGCCTGCAGCAGGTGAAGGAAAACCGGGATGAAGCCCGGGTGCAAAAGGCTTTGTCCGGCCTGAAAGAGGCAGCGGTCAGCCAGGAGAACATTATGGAGGCTACCTTGGCGGCAGTAAAGGCTTATGCTACAGTTGGAGAAATGACTGCAGTGCTTAAGGAGGTCTATGGTACATTCCGGGAACCTCTGGATTTATTTTAGGTTTTACCGGTTTTCTGGTTTTAGCAGTTTCACTGTAGGGAGGGAAGCCCATGGCAAGGCAAGCGCCGGTTAGAATTTTAATTGCTAAACCCGGTCTGGACGGTCATGACCGGGGAGCCAAGGTAGTGGCTAAGGCTCTGATGGAGGCCGGCCTGGAGGTAATTTACTCCGGTTTGCACCAGTCCATTGACCAAATCGCCCACACGGCTGTTCAGGAAGATGTGGAAGTTGTCGGTCTCAGCGTCCTTTCCAACGCCCATGTCAGTTACTCCGCCAAGTTGTTAAAGAAGCTTAGGGAACTGGGTGCGGAGGATATCAAGGTTGTAGTCGGTGGAAATGTTCCTAACAGTGATGAGGCTGTGCTTAAGGAACTGGGTGTGGCTGAGGTGTTTGGCAGCGCTCCTTTGGAGCGGGTCATCACCTGGCTGAATGAAAACTGCGGGAAATAAACCTGCAGGAAGTGAAATTACGGGAAATCAAACTGCAGCAAATAAAACTACAGCAAATAAAACTGCAGCAAATAAAACTACAGCAAATAATACTGCGGAAAGGAAGTCGGCTAACCATGCGGTTACTGGAATACCAGGCTAAAAGCCTTTTCCGGGATTATGGCATACCTGTGCCTCGTGGGGTGGTGTGCCGCAGTGAAGGTGATGTGGAAAACAGCGCCGGGCAGGTAGGGGAGCACCTGGCGCTGAAAGCCCAGGTCCCGGCAGGTAAACGGGGCAAGGGTGGCGGGATTCTCTTTGCCGGTAATTTAGCTGAGGCTTGCACGAAGGTTGCCGGGCTGCTCAAAGCCCAGATATGCGGATTCCCGGTCCGGGAGGTCCTGGTGGAGGAACGCCTGGAGATTGCCCGGGAGATGTATGTGGCTGTAATGACTGATACCGCCGGGGGAAAAGGTTGCCCCATGGTAATTTTAAGCGCCCGG
>JAJZTU010000183.1 GCA_021848765.1 Bacillota bacterium | reverse complement strand
TCTGCAAGCGGCCTGGGAGGTTGGGTCCCCACTGCTGCGGACTGTGGCTACCATCGGTGGTAATCTCTGCCTGGACACCCGCTGCCGTTTTTACAACCAGTCGGAGTTCTGGCGGGGTGCCCGGCCGGAATGCCACAAGGCCGGGGGGAGTACCTGTCACGTTACTAATAAGGAAAATGTCTGCTATTCCACTTTTTCAGGGGATATTGCCCCGGCATTGATTGCCCTGAACTCCCAAATCCGCCTGAACGGCAAAGGTGGTGAAAGGGTGCTGCCCTTGGCCGATTTTTATACCGGGGAAGGCCGGGCTCCTAATTTACTGGCTGCCGGCGGTAATGAGGTTTTAACTGAGATCAAAGTACCCCTGCCTGCTACCGGTACCGGCGGGACCTACCGTAAATACCGCTTTAGGGAATCTATCGATTTTCCGCTGGTTGGCCTGGCGGCGCTTTTAAGGAGTGACCCCGGGGACGGAACCTGCCGGGATGCCAGGCTGGTAATATCCGGAGTGGGTTCCCGGCCGCTGGAGGCAGTGGAAGCCGGAAAAAAACTTGTAGGCAAAAAGCTGAACCCTGACATAGTTGCAGAAGCGGCGGAAACAGCGGCGGCAGAGGCCCGCCCGGTAAGGACGGACAGGGTGGGCCCACAGTTTAAGAAGAAAATGGTCAGGGCGCTGGTTGTGGAGGTAATATCTGAACTGGGAGGGATTAACCGGTGAAAAGACTGATCAATCTCGTAGTAAACGGTGAATCCCACGAGGTGGCGGTGTCGCCGGAGCAAACCCTGCTGGAAGTGCTCCGGGAGGAGTTGGGACTTACCGGGACCAAGAAGGGGTGCAACCAGGGTGAATGTGGGGCTTGTACAGTTTTAGTGGACGGAAAACCGGTCAGTTCCTGCTTGGTCCTGGCAGTGAGTGTTAACGGGAAGTCGGTATCGACCATCGAAGGATTGAGCCAGGATGGCCGCCTTCACCCGCTGCAGGAGGCATTTGTCAAGTACGGAGCCATCCAATGTGGTTTTTGTACCCCGGGAATGCTGTTGGCTGCCAAGTATTTGCTGGAGAACCGTCCCAAACCCAGTGAACAGGAGATCAAAGAGGCTATAAATGGAAATATCTGCCGCTGTACAGGGTATGTAAAAATTGTGGAAGCGATTTCAGCGGTAGCTCAGGGCGCCGCCCTGTGAAAAACCGGTAAAGGAGGGGAAACCCTTGGCTGAATATACAGTTGTCGGTAAGGGTCTGCCTAGAATTGACGGGCCGGAGAAGGCTACCGGCCGGGCGGTGTTTACCGTTGATTTAAAATTACCGGGGATGCTGCACGGTAAAATTTTGCGCAGCCCTCACCCCCATGCCCGGATTATCAGTATAGATAGCAGTGCTGCCGAAAAACTGCCGGGGGTTAAAGCGGTGATTACTGGAAAAGATATCAGCGCTGTACGCTATGCCTTTGTGGATACGCCTCGCTATCCGGCCGACGAACGGCCGCTGGCGGTGGATAAAGTCCGGTATATTGGCGATGAGGTGGCGGCGGTGGCCGCAGTGAGTGAAGCGGTGGCCGAAGAAGCCCTGGCCTTGATCAAGGTACAGTATGAGGTCCTGCCCGCAGCTTTTACCCCTGAGGAGGCTGTTATGCCTGGCGCCCCTGTGATCCATGAAAATACCCTGGAAGGGACATCGGCCTGGGAAGACTGGGGTGCGGCCGGACGGGCCGGCGACTACCGGGATGAAGTGGATATCAATAACGCCAGCGCCCGGTCCGCTATAAGTTTTGGGGATATCGGGGAAGGGTTCCGTCAGGCTGACCACATCCGGGAAGACCGCTTTGAAACTGCGGCTACCGCACACTGTGCCCTGGAGCCACACGCGGCAGTGGCCAGCTATGACCCGGTTAACGGCAAGTTGGACCTTTGGCTTTCCACAATGGGCATCTTTTTAAAGCGGTTTGTCCTGAGCAAGGCCCTCAAACTGCCGATCAGCAAGGTGCGGGTGCGTCATTCTTACGTTGGAGGGGCCTTTGGGGGGAAAATTGATGTTTTTCCCTACGAATTTTGTGCTGCCTACCTGTCCATGAAACTTGGCCGCCCGGTGAAGTTTGAGTTGGACCGGGAGGAGGTTTTTACCACCACCCGTCAAAGGCACCCAATTACCGTTAATATCAAGACCGGGGTTAAGAAAGACGGTACCATTGTGGCCCAGGATATTAAGGTCTATGCGGACAACGGGGGTTACCGGGGGTCGGGGGCCATTGTGGTCTTCCTCTGCCACGGGTTCAGCTTCCCCATCTATAAAGTGCCCAACTACCGTTACGAGGGGATTGCCGTCTACACCAACAACCCTATCCGTGGGCCGCAGCGGGGACACGGCGCTCCCCAAATCCGTTTCGCTATCGACTCACAGTTGGACCTGCTGGCCAGGGACATTGGCCTGGACCCGGTGGAGATGATGCTAAAAAATGTACGGCATAAGGGGGACATCCTGCCAAATGGGGACAGGCTGACCCGCTGCGGCCTGACTGAAGCCATCAAAGGAGCGTCGGAAGGTGTAAACTGGGCCGCCGGCCGGAGACAGTTTGTTAGCGGCGCCGGAACCGGCATTAAAGTAGCCACCGCTGCTAAAGGGTCCGGAAAGGACGGGACGAGATTCCGCCGGGGAGTAGGCATTTCGGTTTGTTCGATGTTCAGTGGGGCCATGTATTATCCCTTCGCCTCTGCGGCGATGGTTAAACTCCATGATGATGGTTCAGCCACCCTGTTTACCGGCAGCCAGGAGCTGGGCCAGGGCTGCTATACCACTTTGGCCCAAGTGGCTGCCGAGGAGTTGGGAATCGGGTTGGAGGATATCCGGTTGGTGGCCGGGGACACAGAACTCACCCCCATTGATCTGGGCAGTTTCCTGAGCGGCGGAGCGCTGGTTACCGGCAATGCTGTCAAATTGGCGGCGGCGGATGCCCGGAGGCAGTTGCTGGAAGTAGCTGCTGAAATCCTGGAGGTACGGGTAGAGGAGCTGGGATACAAAGATAAACAAATTTATGTAAGGGAGAATCCCGCAAAATCCATACCCTACGGAAGAGCCATTCAAGCCAGCATTTTCCGGAAAAACGGCAATCCAATCATCGGCTCCGGATCGTACAAGGGGTATCCCGAGACTGACCGCTACCCAAGTCTGGCCAAGGGTAAAGGCCTGTTTACCAGCGCTTACGGGTTTGCCGCCCAGGCTGTGGAGGTTGAGGTCGATACCCTGACCGGCAAAGTCAGAGTGCTCAGAGCTGCTACTTTCCACGACTGCGGGTTCCCCTTGAACAAAACGATAGTGGAAGGACAGGTGCAAGGCTGTGTTTCTATGGGGATGGGGCAGGCGCTTTCGGAGGAAATTGTCCTGGAAAAAGGGCAGTTGTTTAACGCATCCTTCCTCAATTACCGCCTGCCCATTGCCACGGATACGCCGGAAACCCTGGATGATGTGGTAGAGAGCCTGGAGCCTAACGGACCCTTCGGGGCCAAAGAAGTCGGAGAGGGGTCGGTGGCGGGAATGCTGGCTGCAGTAGCCAACGCAGTCCATGATGCTGTCGGGGTCCGCATTTACAGCACGCCAATTACTCCTGAAAAGGTACTGTCTGCATTGGAAGGTTAGCAGCGAGGAGGCGGAAATATGCTGCAGCAAATGGTCAACGGCCTAATGCTTGGCAGTACTTATGCCCTGATTGCTATTGGCTATTCCCTGGTCTTCGGACTGCTGGGACTGGTCAATCTGGCCCACGGGGAAATATTTATGCTGGGCGGTTTCCTGGGGCTGGCCCTGGGTGTTTACCTAAAGCTGCCTTTGGCAGTGACCATTTTGGGGGCTATGCTGGGCGCCGGGGTGTTGGGATTACTCCTTGAACTGGTTTGTTTCCGGCCGGTCAAGCGGATTTATTTCCTGGCGCCTGCCTTAAGCAGCATCGGTTTTGGCATTATCGCCCGGGATGTTATGGTCAACCTGGTGGGCTCAGAGCCCAGGGTATTTCCGGCCACGGTGCAGTTACCGGACTTGCACCTGGGCCCGGTGCTGGTCTCCTCAGTGCAGTTGTTGGTATTCGGCGCCGCTTTGCTGCTAATGGTTGGCCTAAGCCTGCTGATTAACAGGACGGAACTCGGACGGGCCATGCGGACTGTGGCTGAAAACCCCTACTGGGCCAGGCTGCTGGGGGTAAACGTTACCCGGGTCACCATGGCCGCCTTCTTTATCTCCTCAGCCTTGGCCGGTGCTGCGGGTATCCTTATCGGCCTGCGGATAGGCAAGATCAGCCCGTTCATCGGGGCTACGGTGGGGATTAAGGGTTTGGCCGTAATGGTCATTGGGGGGTTGGGCAATATCAATGGCGCCATGGTCGGGGGTCTGCTGGTGGGCATGTTGGAGGTGCTCACCAGCGCCTACCTGGGGGCGGTTTTTGCCGATGTCATCCCTTGGGGACTGTTAATCGCCGTCCTGGTCTTTAAACCTTCAGGCCTGTTCGGCTCCAAGGCAAATACGGATAGGGTGTGAGTTGAGCTATGGAAGCGCTGAGTTCCCCAACGATCCAGTCCTTGATTGGCATCAATATTATTATGGCCCTGGGTTTGTATATCACTATTTCCACAGGACAGTTTTCCCTGGGCCATGCCGCTTTTGCCGGTATTGGCGCTTATGCGGCCTCGGTGCTGACTGTCAACTTCCACTGGCCATTAGTTCCTGCTATGCTGGTGGCTACAGTATTTTCCGGGGCATTTGGCGCCTTGTTTGCCCTCCCCGCGCTGCGTACCAGGGGTATCTACCTGGCCATCCTCAGCCTGGGCTTGGGTGAGTTGGTCCGGGTGTTTCTCAGCAGCTTTGAGTATACCGGGGGAGTTGCGGGTTTCGGCGGGATGAGGGGGACGACACCGGGGTTGGTTTTAATTACCCTCCTGGTTAGTTTAGGTCTGGTCAGGCTCTTGATGCGCTCGCCTCTCGGCCAGGCATTTCAGGTGGTTGGAGAGGATGAGAAGGTGGCAGGTACCCTCGGGCTGAATGCCACCCGGTTAAAGGTGCTGTCCTTTGGCCTTGGGGCGGCAGTGACAGCCTTGGGTGGGGCGCTTTATGCCCATTTGATGTTTTTTATAGAACCGGCAGTTTTCGAGTACGGTCATTCGGTACTTCTGCTCATTTTCGTAGTCTTCGGAGGGTATGAGACCATGTGGGGGGCGGTATTGGGCGCTGTAGCGCTTACACTGCTGCCGGAATATGTGCGGGGCCTGGAACAATGGCGGATGGTGATGTATGGGCTAATTCTGGTATTCATGATGGCGGTCAGGCCCCAGGGTTTGCTTACCCGGCGCCTGGTTTCCGGCATAAAGGGCAAGGTTTTTAGGGGGCGTGGGCATGATGTTGAGCCTGCAGGGAGTAACAAAACAGTTCGGCGGGTTGGCGGCCATTAATAACGTTGACCTGAAAGTAGAAAAAGATCTGATTTTCGGAATTATCGGGCCTAACGGAGCAGGAAAAACAACGTTGTTTAACCTGATTACCGGCCTGGTCCAGCCTACTGAAGGGGTGATTTCCTTCCAAGGATATGACATTACAGATTTTCCATCCTACAAGATCAACCGGATGGGCATAGCCAGAACTTTTCAGGACATCCGCCTCTTCCCCGGAATGACAGTACTGGAGAATATCCTGGCGGGACAACTTCGCCGCCGTTTGAACTTAACTGACAGGAGTCCTCTCTGCAAACCGGAGGAGCTATTGGAACTCCTCGGCCTGACTGCGTACCGGCATGCCTTTGCCGGGGAGTTGCCGTATGGGCACCAGCGACGCCTGGAGATTGCCCGTGCCCTGGCTACCGGGCCGGAGTTACTCCTCCTGGATGAACCGGCAGCAGGAATGAACGAAACGGAGACTGCCGGACTGATTGGCGATATCCGGGCGATTAAAGAGCGGGGGTGCACGGTTATTGTCATCGAACATGACATGTCCCTGGTTATGTCCCTTTCCGACCGGGTGGCAGTCCTCAATTTCGGGGAAAAGATCGCCGAGGGGTCAGCCGGCGAAATCCGGGAAAACCCTGCAGTTGTTGAGGCTTATCTTGGCGAGGAGGCGAGGTTGGAAAATGTTAACCATCCGTGACCTGCATGTTTGTTATGGCCCCATTGCCGCTTTGCGGGGCGTGAACCTACTGGTCAGAGAAGGGGAAGTGGTTGCGCTCATCGGGGCTAACGGCGCCGGTAAGACCACCCTGTTAAAGACCATCTCGGGACTGCTGAACCCCAAAAAGGGGGCTATCGAATTTTTGGAGCAGTCCATTACCCGCAGGCCTACACATGCCCTGGTGGGGAAGGGGTTAATTCATGTTCCGGAGGGCCGGGCCATCTTACGCGAAATGACAGTGCTGGAAAATCTCTTGATGGGGGCATATGCCCGTAAAGACAGGAAAATGGTAAAAGCCGACCTCGAACGGGTACTAAGCATATTCCCCCGCCTCAAGGAGCGGGAGAACCAATCCGGGGGGACGCTGTCCGGGGGAGAGCAGCAGATGCTGGCTATCGGCAGGGCGCTAATGGGTAAACCCCGGCTGCTCCTCCTGGATGAGCCCTCATTGGGCCTGGCTCCGATTATTGTCCGCGATATCTTTAACATAATCAGGGACTTGCGGGAGCAGGGAATCACCATCCTGCTGGTGGAGCAAAATGCTACCCAAGCCCTGAAGGTAGCTGACCGGGGGTATATCCTGGAATTGGGTGTCCCCGTCCTGGAGGCGAAGGCCGCAGAGCTTCTGAACAATGAAGCAGTGGTAAAAGCATATTTGGGCAGCAAAGAAGCGAGCTAGGGTGAATGATCCCCCACCTACGCTTCGCTAGGAGGTAGGGGCTTCTTGCTTCAGCGACTACTGCTCTACGATAGTAGAGTCTTACACAGTCTCCACAAGCGTTCGATAGGTAGACACCTATCCCGTTC
>JAJZTU010000182.1 GCA_021848765.1 Bacillota bacterium | reverse complement strand
CGGTGTATCCGGAACAGGGGCGGTCAAAGGAGGGAAGTGCATTGGATGGATATATGCTGGAAATGAGAAACATTTCCAAGGAGTTTCCTGGAGTAAAGGCCCTGGATGACGTAAATTTTCAGGTAAAAAAAGGGGAAATTCATGCTCTGTGCGGGGAAAACGGGGCTGGTAAGTCTACCTTGATGAAGATCTTGAGCGGTGTTTACCCTGCAGGGACATATGAGGGTGAAATAATTATCAACGGCCAACCGCGCCGGTTCCAAAACATCAGAGAATCAGAAAAGGCCGGGGTGGCTATTATTTATCAAGAGCTGGCCCTGGTGAAACAAATGACCATTGGGGAGAACCTCTTTTTAGGTCATGCTCCTGCCCGTTATGGTGTGATCAACTGGGAAGAATTGCACTACCAGGCGGGTAAGTGGCTTCAGCAGGTGGGACTTTCCGTCAATCCCGCTACCAAAGTAGCCGACCTTGGCATCGGGCAGCAGCAGTTGGTAGAAATAGCCAAAGCATTGTCCAAAAATGCAGAGATTCTTGTTTTGGATGAACCTACCGCCGCCCTCACAGAGAGTGAAGTGGAAAAGCTGATGGGGATACTTCAGGCGCTGAGAGCGAGGGGTTTGACCTGTATATATATCTCGCACAAACTAAATGAGGTTTTTGATATCGCTGACAAAATCACGGTACTACGGGATGGGAAAACCATCGCTACCCGTGACAAGACCAGCCTGACAGAAGACCAGGTGATCTCATTGATGGTAGGCCGGGAATTGAAAGAGAGGTTCCCCAAGGAAATTCATCCTCCGGGAGAGTTAGTCCTGGAGATCAAAAACTTTTCGGTCTACCATCCGGAGATTTCTCACAAGAAAGTAATTGACAATCTTTCTTTTGGGGTAAGCAAGGGCGAGATTCTGGGAATTGCCGGCTTAATGGGCGCCGGTAGAACAGAGTTGGTGACCAGTCTTTTTGGTGCGTACCCGGGCCGGAAAACCGGTGATGTGTTAATTGACGGTAAAAAAATTGATATCAGTACTCCTTTCCAGGCCATCAGGGCAGGAATAGGATTAGTTTCTGAAGACCGGAAAAGGTATGGCCTGGTTTTAGAACAGGACGTGAAGAAAAACGTTACTCTTTCCAGTCTGGAAAAAATTATCAATGGACCGGTAATCAATGAAAATGAGGAAATCAGGTATGGCCAGCACTACTTACGTAGTCTCAAGATCAAAGCTCCATCCCTGGAGACCAAAACCAATAACTTAAGCGGCGGTAACCAGCAGAAAGTGGTGTTGGCCAAGTGGCTGATGACCGAACCGAAGGTGCTGATTTTGGACGAACCCACCCGGGGTATCGATGTAGGGGCTAAGTTTGAGATTTATAATATTATGAATCAGTTGGCCGGACAAGGGGTTGCTGTCATCATCATTTCTTCGGAACTTCCGGAAATCCTGGGCATGAGTGACCGGATTCTGGTGATGTATGAGGGTAGATTTACCGGCGAGTATTTGCGCGCGGAGGCTACCCAGGAAAAGATAATGTATAGCGCAACAGGAGGGTGTTAATCATGACACAGGTAGTGGAAACCAAAGTCCAAAAAGAAATAGGTTCAAAACACTTATCCCTGGCAGGGCGCTTGAGTTTGATAAAGGACATTCGGGCATATACCATGATTTTTGCCCTCTTAGCCATCTGGGTTTATTTTGCTTTTGCTACAGACGGAGCTTTTCTGTCGTCCAGAAACCTTTCCAATCTGGCGCGACAAATGGCGGTGACCAGTATATTAGCCACAGGCATGGTGTTAGTGATCGTCGCCGGGCACATCGACCTTTCCGTAGGGTCTGTGGTAGGCCTGACAGGAGGAGTGGCCGCCATCCTGCATGTCTGGCTGGGTTGGGGGGCGGTCCCTGCTATCCTGGTGGCTCTGTTGCTGGGTCTGGGTATTGGCCTGTTTCAGGGTTATTGGGTAGCTTATCAAGGGGTGCCGGCATTTATCGTTACCCTGAGCGGCATGATGGCCTTTCGGGGCATCCTCCTGGGTATTGCCAATGGGCAAACCATAGCGCCTCTGCAAGATAGCTTTAAAAATATAGGCCAGGGTTATTTAAATGAAGCCACCGGGTATGCCCTTGCCGCGTTGGCCATAGCCTTCACTATTGCCATGATGATGAAAAAACGGCAGGCGAGGATTAAGTACGGCTTTGAAGTGTCGTCACTTCCTATGGAAGCCCTTACGATTACTTTTTACTGCGCGCTGATTGCAGTCATGGTAGGCATTATGAATAAGTACGAGGGTATTCCTGTCCCGGTGCTCCTGGTAGCCGTATTAGTTATCACCTTTACCTTTATTACTAACAAGACACGTTTCGGCAGGCAAATTTATGCTATTGGCGGGAATCCTGAAGCGGCCAGGTTTTCGGGTATTGATATCAAGAAGCGCCTCCTGATCATTTTTGTCATTAACGGGCTGTTGGCTGCTATAGCGGGGGTTGTCTTGACTGCCCGTCTGAATGCGGCTACCATCAGCGCCGGGCAGATGTACGAGTTGGATGCCATCGCTTCTACTGTCATTGGCGGGACCAGCCTGATGGGCGGGGTCGGATCTATCCCCGGGGCTATTGTGGGCGCCCTGGTGATGGCCAGTCTGGATAACGGCATGAGTATGTTGAATACCGAGGCTTTCTGGCAGTACATTGTTAAAGGCTTTATTCTGTTGATTGCCGTTTGGATGGACATCGCCAGCAAAAAGAGGGTCAAATAGGCATGTCCTGGACAGTAAAAAGTAGTAGATTTCCGGGAAAAGCCAGCCGATTTTACACAAGAGGAGGAGAAAACTATGACAACAACTCAGGGCAGACTGAAGACCAGTGTGGGGATTTGGGCCTTCGGTCCGGCAGCAACCCGTTTTGTACCTGGTGGATACCATCCTGAGGCCGCCGGGCAGTGCGTGGAAGACCGGGTCAGCCTGGCAGTGGAGGGTTTGGGACCGCTGGTAGACGGTTACGAGTTCCATTACCCAGGAGAAATCAACGAGGAGAACGTCGGGCGCATTCAGGAGATTCTCGGCCGGGAACATGATATTTACGCAATTTGTTACGGCCTGGTACCTAACCCGCGTTTTGCCCTGGGCTCTCTGATCAACCCTGGCGAAAACCTGCGGCGTGAGGCTGTGCAATCCATCAAGCGCGGGATTGACCTGGCGGCGGCCACCGGAGCCAAATATATTTTCTGGCCCGGAAACGAAGGATATAATTATCCTTTCCAGAGGGATTACGCTACCACGTGGGAATGGTTCCTTTCAGGTATTCAAGAATGTGTGGAGTATGCTAACGAACGCAAGGTCACCTTCCTCCTGGAGCATAAAAACAGTGAACCGGCCATGCGTATTCTTATGCGCGATGTGGGAATGGCCATTTTTATCATCCATAAACTGGCTCAGCGGGGGGTGGATGTCAGTAGGGTGAAAGTTAACATGGACTGGCAGCACCTGATCATGAACGGAGAACCCCTGGCTGAATATGCCGGGCTGCTGGCCAAAGAGGGTCTTTTGGGCCACCAGCATGCCAACTCCGGCTGGGGCAGCTTCGATGACGACAATATGGTAGGGGCTACTTTCTTCATGCATACACTGGACCTGGCCAAGGAGCTACAGCGGAGCGGGTATGGTCAGCAAGGGGAACGCCTTGGCTTTGACCTCTTTCCCTACACAGAAGACCCGGTGGAAGCGGTCAAACGGAGTATCCTGCATTGGGAGTTCATCGCCGGGGTAGCCAGGAAGATCGATGATGCTGAACTTCAAGAGGCTAAAAACCGTGCCGATGCGGTAGCGGCCTACCGGGCAGTGTTCAGGGCCTTAGGGTTGGATCAGAACTTTGAACGGGAGGTTTATGAAAAATACTCGGCCAGGTAGCCGTTTGGGTGGTGAAAAATGAGATGGACCTTTTAATTGGGATCGATGTGGGCACCTCGGGCTTAAAGGCGGTGGCCGTAGATGAGCGCGGGACTGTAGTTGCCCGGGCAATGCGGGAATACCCGCTGCACCTCCCGGGACCGGGGTGGACCGAGCAGGAACCGGAAGACTGGTGGGCGGCCGCGGTGAGCGCCTTGCAGGACATTACATCCCGCCTAAACCCCGAAAGCATTGCGGGTATTGGCTTGACCGGGCAGATGCATGGTTCGGTTTTTCTGGATGTCAACGGTGAAGTCATCCGGCCGGCAATTCTGTGGAATGACCAGCGTACGGTAGCGGAATGCCAGGAGATAACCGAACGGATAGGACAGGAAAATCTGATCAACCTGGCGGGCAGTCCGGCCCTCACCGGTTTTACAGCACCCAAGATTCTTTGGCTCAGGAACCATGAACCGCACAACTTCCGCCGGCTTTTCAGGGTAATCCTCCCCAAGGACTATATCCGCTTCCGGCTGACCGGTGTACTGGCAACTGATGTTGCCGACGGGTCGGGTACACTCCTGCTGGATGTGCCTGACCGCCGGTGGTCCCGGACCATTCTGGACCGTCTTGGGCTATCAGAGGATATCCTGCCGGAACTTTTTGAATCCACGGCGGTAACAGGGCGGGTCACCGAAACGGCGGCCCGGCTAACCGGTCTTCCGGTAGGAACGCCGGTTGTAGCCGGTGGCGGTGACCAGGCGGTAAGCGCAGTAGGGATGGGTGTGGTGGAGGAAGGGATGGCTTCTGTCAGCCTGGGGACTTCCGGCGTGGTTTTTGCCGCTACGGACAGGCCGCTGGTGCATCCCGGGGGCAGGGTCCACACTTTCTGTCACGCTGTGCCGGGGAAATGGCATGTGATGGGTGTAATGCTTTCAGCGGGGGGCAGCCTGCGCTGGCTGCGGGACCGCTTGTTTTCGGAAGAGACTGCTGTAGCCGGCCGGATAGGTCTAGACCCCTACGAATTGATTACCGCTCAAGCCCAGCGGGTGGGTATCGGGGCGGAAGGGCTGCTTTTTCTCCCGTATCTGACAGGAGAGAGGACACCCCATGCGGATCCCTGGGCCCGCAGTTGTTTCATCGGCCTCAGCCTTAACCATGATAAAGCTCATTTAGCCAGGGCAGCCATGGAGGGGATAACCATGGGCCTGAAAGATTCACTGGAATTGCTGCGGGAACTGGGTATTTACGGCGGTGAAATCCGGATTACCGGGGGCGGGGCCGGGAGTCCCCTCTGGCGACAGGTCCTGGCGGACGCCTTTGCCAGCCCGCTGCGCAGGATGGAGTTAAACGAAGGGGCAGCCTTCGGAGCTGCGGTGCTGGCAGCAGTGGGCGTCGGCCTTTACGGAGAGGTGGCTTCTGCCTGCCGGGAAATGGTCCGGGTGGGAGAACCAGTAGAGTTTAGCCAAACCCGGGCTGCCTGTTATGAACAGTTGTACGTTCTCTACAGGGAGGCTTATATCCGGCTGAAGGAAATTTTCCCGAACCTCCGGCAGTTTGACAAAAAGTAGATAAGGAGATGATCGACATGAAGGAATTTCGCTTTGCCTTTCCGGTTAACATCTATTTTGGGAACGGAGAGTTGAAAAAAATAGGGGAAGCAGCCAGGGAACTGGGGACCAAGGCTCTGGTGGTCACCGGGCAGGGGAGTATGCGTCGACTGGGAGTCCTGGACCGGGTGGAAAGTTATCTGAAAGAAGCCGGGGTCGAGATGGTCCTGTTTGAAGGGGTGGAGATTAATCCCCTGATTACCAGTGTGGAAAAAGGCAGTGAGCTGGCCCGCCAGGAGGGCTGTGACCTGATCATCGGGGTGGGTGGCGGCAGTGCCATTGATGCAGCCAAGGTGATAGCGGTTGCAGCAGTGAACGATGGTCCCGCCTGGAACTATGTCCCCAGCGGAGACCCCGGGGACCGCGAACCTCAGAGAGCCCTGCCGATTATTACCGTTCCGACGGTAGCGGCTACCGGGACAGAAGCGAACCGCTATGCGGTAATCACTAACCCTCACACCAAAGAGAAACCGGGTTTGGGTCACCCGTTAATTTACCCGAAAGTCTCCATCGTGGACCCGGAACTGATGCTGAGCGTTTCTCCCAGGATCACCGCAGCCGGTGGTATGGACGTACTGTTTCATGCTCTGGAAAACTATGTTAACCCCAAGGCTACTCCTTTTACCGACATGATGGCGGAAAAGGCTATCTCCTTGGTGATTAAGTATCTTCCCCGGGTCTATGCTGACGGGCAGGACATAGCAGGCCGGTACTGGCTGGCCCTGGCCAGCACACTTGCCGGTATGTCCAACGACGGGTCGGGGACTGTTTTGCTTCATTCCATCGAGCACCCGGTTAGCGGGCATTTTAATGTTATCCATGGCGAGGGGCTATGCGCCTTGTCCCTGGCCTTTATGGAATATTCTATTCCCGGTAATTTGGAGAAATTTGCCCGGTTGCCGGAACTGATGGGATATTCTACTGAAGGACTTTCCATGGAAGAAGCGGCGAAATACAGTCTTAAGGCCATGGAAGACCTTCTGGAGAAGGTGAACCTGAATATCCGCCTGCGTGACCTGGAGGTCACGGAAGAGATTTTACCCCAACTGGCCAGGGATGTCTTCAAGACCATGATGGGCGGCGTGAACAACAACCCGCTGGTGCCCACCATGGAAGAGGTAGTGGAAATCTACCGCAAAGCACTGTAAATCAGTGCCCCAGTTAAGGCCGGTACAGGAATGAAAGGAGAGGTTTACTCATGAAGTGGGGGATCATCGGTTGCGGACACATCGCTTTGAAACGGTTTAGCCCGGCCTTGTCTTTGGTCCCGGGTGGCCGGTTGGTGGCCGTACAAAATCGAAGCATGGAGAAGGCAGCCCGTTTAGCGCAGCAACTGGGGGTCGCCAGGTATTATGACAATGCGGAAGAACTTTTGGCTGATCCGGAGGTTGAAGTGGTCTATATTGCCAGCCCCACGGTGAGCCACCTGCCGGAAACCCTTGCAGCCGCCCGGGCCGGTAAGCATGTCCTGTGCGAAAAACCCATG
>JAJZTU010000181.1 GCA_021848765.1 Bacillota bacterium | reverse complement strand
GAAGTCGGTCACCTCATCGGAAAGCAGGGTACCATTGGTAGTGAGGCTAAATTCCACCGCTTTCCCCAGGCCTGCTCCGGCCCTCCTGGCATACTCCACAGTTTCTTTAAGCGCTGGAAGGTTTAGCAGGGGTTCGCCGCCGAAGAAAGTAATCTGCAACTCCTTCCTGCTGCCTGACTCCTTAAAGAGGAAATCCACTGCCTGGCGGGCCACTTCCGGGGACATCATTTCCCTGCTGCCACCGTAATTCCCGCCACCGGCATAACAATAGCGGCACCTGAGGTTACAATCGTGGGAAATGTTCAAAACCAAAGTCTGGAGGGGGAAGGTAAGGAGATGATTGCCAGAAGCTGCATCTGAAGCAGCAGCGGGTGTAACACCTGCAGCGTTTCCCGGCTGGGCCCCTGTGAGTAGAATTCCCATGTCCGTCATTTCTTCCAGAGTTTCAGTCAACTGGGATGTGGAAAACCGCCCCGACAACGCTGCGGCAATCTCCCAATCCACCACAGGCCCCTCAGCCCTCAGGAAGTCCACTACCGACCCTGCCACCGGATCTATTTCCACCAGCGCCCCCTTTTCCACCACCAGGACATAGCGGCGCCCCCGGGTCTCAAAGTCCACAACATCAGCTAACTGCATTTCAGGTGACCCCCTCCATAACTTGATAAAACTCCCTACCCACTGTTCCAACACCGGCGCGTTTTTCCGACTTCGGCACCGGCACAAATCACTTCGGCCTGCGCAAAACCGGTAGACTCACTATTCCACAGCTCGGTACACCGGCACAGTCACCAGCAGCTTAGCCTCGCCAGCTACCGGCTTGCCACCGCCGGGGGGCTGGTATTTACCCACTACCGTCACAGCGCCCGCATTATTGGTAGCCATCGGCCGCTGGGGATTAGGCCCGTCAATTGCCGGAGTAAAATACCCCTGCTGGTCCAGGGAACCTATCCATTTAATCTCATCATCTCCGGGGGCGTTTACAAACTCTTTTACGCTCCACTGCACGCCCTCCAACGGCCCGACGGAAAGATCATCACCCGTTCCCGCTTTGCCGTCAGCGCCGTTACTGTAACCAAGAGCCTGGAACTGGACCCCTTCCTTGTCGCGGCCTCCGCCACCCAGGCGGGCTACGGCATATTCGGGGGTAATTTTCAGGTAGTCTACCTTGTCAAACACGGTAACCAGCCCCTTACCCAGAGCGCTGCCGGCCTTGACATCTCCCCTCAGGTCCGGTCCCTGGCCAACTGCCACTTCCACTGTCACGGCATTGGCTGATGCACTGACCACCTTCTTGACCGTCACCCCACCGGCCAGGTTATCCCCGGGCTTGATAGCCGCCGGGAGATTGACCCCTCTGATGGTTAGCGTTGCCGTGGTTCCGCGCCTTAAGGCCGCAGGGAAAACATCCGTAACCTTTGCCGCCCCGGCGCCTTCCCGGTAATAGGTTTCTTCTCCGGAAATACCGGCATCTTTAAGACTGTGCCATTTACCCCGGAACACATCACCCTGGAGGAGTAATACCCCCTTGGCCTTTTCCTCACCGGAAATCAAACTGCTGCGCAGGGAATAACCGGAATAAAGCCGCCCGGTTCCTTCCCACTTGCTCTCACTGCCGTCAGCATAAGTAATATTCCTGGTTTCCCGGTACTCGCCATTGCCTTGGCCGGCAAACTCCACCGTCCCGAAATATTTACCTTTTCCAGGCTGGTAGCCTACTACCTGCCACTTGCCGTCAATCGCCCGGGGACTTCCCGCAGCCCGCCACTCCCGATACTCCTGAGTGTCCGCGGGATACTTTTCGGCCAGCCAGTTTAAGGCTTCAGTAGCAATCTTCGGCCAGTCCGTATCCCTGGTCTGCAGAATCAGGGCCGGATTCAAAGCCATATGCGTATCCTTCAGCTTCATCCATTCCTCTTTGGTCCGCCGTTGGGCCGCTACCCGGGCAAAGCTGTGACACCGGGTACAGGCCGCCTTCACCGTTTCATTGGGCACCTGCTCAATGGTGCCATGCTCCCCGGTCAACAGGTACATAATCTTTTCCGTTTCGGCCGGGGCTAAGGGTCTAGCCTGGCTTAAGTCCTTAATAACCTGTCTTTTCTCCTCATCGGTAAGCTTCAAACCCCACAGCCTCTGCATCCGGTTGACGGTAGCCTCAAAGCCCTCAGGGGTTTTGCGCACATAGTCAATCCGGCTCACCTTGCCTTCGCTGTTGACCGTGTGGCACACCATACACTTTTCCTTGACAATGTTACCAAGGTAACCCTCCGGTGCAGCCGAGGAAAAAGACACCAGGCTCAGGACGGATACTGGCAGGGCTAAACCAAGAAAAAGTAATCTTAGAGCCTTTTTCACTTGCTTCCCTCCCTACAGGATTAAATTCCTACGAACTTAAGTTTTTTCCAGTCCCTGGACGCCGCAGGACAGGTCTCATGCCACCCGGAGAAATTGGTCAGGCCGTCAGGAATCTGGGCTGACCACCAGCAATCCCCATAGCAGCCGTAAATGTCCCGCTCCATGGGCTGACACAGCCCCATTGTCCCAAAGCCTGAAGCGTCACTCTCCCAGCCGGGGTCAAAAACAGCAGTGCAGGGCATGGGCATTTGATGGGCCTGAACCTCCGGCTTTTCCCCCCTGGCATGCAGTTCCGCCTTCCTGGCCCCGCGATTTAAGGACTTAATATGTTTCATGTTTCCACCTCCTTTCTGATATTTCAAAAAACTACTGCCCGTCAGGCAACTTTGACCTGTTTTTATAAGAGTCCGGCCCAAACGCGTTGCTGCTATAGACACATTAACGGACAAAGTTAAAGCCTGGCTAAAGACCAGGCTAAGCTTTGTTAAAAGAAACCTTAAGTTTTGTTAAAATTCCAACATTTTCGAAGGAATTGTTAACTTAATTGCAGAATAACGGCCATAAGAGAAACTGGGATAGAGGTGATGTTTAATGGCCGGTGAGAAAATCCTGATTGTGGAAGATGAGCCTGAAATAGCCGACCTGATTAAACTCTACCTGAAAAAGGAAGGCTTTGTCCCTTGTTGGTCCGCCTCCGGGGCTACGGCTGTAGAGACCTACCGCCGGGAAAAGCCCGAGCTGGTAATTCTGGACGTCCTGCTCCCTGAATTGGACGGCCTGGAAGTATGCCGCCAATTAAGAAAGGAAACCAATTGCCCGATTATTTTTTTAAGCTGTAAGGGTTTAGAGATGGACAAGGTGCTGGGCCTGGCCATCGGAGCCGATGACTATGTCACCAAGCCCTTCAGCCCCAGCGAACTGCTGGCCAGGGTCAAAGCCCAGCTGCGCCGCAGCAGGGTACTCCATCAAGGCTCCATTCCCGCTAAACCTGAGGATTCCCCGTGCCAGGTCCTGAAGTTTCCTGCCCTGGAGATCGACTTTCGCAGTCATGAGGTTAAATTTCACAATAAGCCTGTGTCCCTTTCTGCCAAGGAATTTCAACTTTTGGCCCTCCTGGCCCGCAACCCAAACCAGGTGCTCACTACCGAACAGATCTTTGACCGCATCTGGGGCTATGACCACAACGGGGATACCAGGACTGTGATGGTCCACATTCGCAACCTCCGCAAAAAGGTAGAAGAAGATCCCTCCTGCCCCAAAAGAATCGTTACTGTCCGGGGAGTAGGCTACAAATTTATTGAGCAGGTGACCCCATGATCTGGCGCAAACTTAAGTCTTTTCACCTTAACTTCTACCAAAAGATTCTTTTCCTGTTCATAGCCCTGGCAGTAATTCCCCAAGTCCTGATGTCCTGGTTTGCCCTGACCCAAGTCAAGCACAGCATCCAGCAAACAGTCCACAACTCCAGTGAAAAGATCCTTAATGATGTGCTTAAACTTCAGCAGGACAACCTCCTGAATCAGACCCGTCTAATGGACAAGGAAATGGCCGAAATCCAGGCCTCTGTCCGCAGTATCCAACAGCAGGCCGAAAACATTTTTCGCTACAGGGCAAGCTTTCGTCCTATCCCCGGAGCTTTCAAAATACAAAAAGAAAAAGCAGGCTACTACTGGGAGCCTGTCCCGCCCCATGCCCGCAGGTCCAATGTGGGCATTAGTTCCATCGTCCCACTGACCGCTCAGCTCAAAGCCGGACTGGCCCTCACCAAACACCTGGAAGCCCTGCTCATCAACGCAGTAGAACAAAATCCTAACCTGGTCACCATGTATATCGTCCTCCGGGAATCTGCCTGGCGGATCTATCCCGCTCTGAATATACCTGAAGAAATCGCTTCAGGACAGATGCGCCCTGACTTTAAGGTACAGGATTACAGCTTTTATTATTCAGCCGATCCCGGCAACAACCCTGAACGTAAAGTAGTCTGGACCAGGCCTTATCTGGATATCACCCGCAGGGGCTGGATGACTTCCGCGGTTGCACCGGTTTATCTTCCCGATGGCACTTTCCGCGGAGTGGTAGGCGCTGATTACACAATTGAGCAAATGATTAAAGGGGCGCTGAATATAGGTTTCAAAGAGCCCGGGGCCTACGCCTTTCTGGTAGATGATACCGGTAGGCTGGTAGCTCTCCCCGCAAAGGGCAAAGCCGACTTCACCATCAAAGGCATCACCCCGTTACCGGGAACTTCCCTGGACTCCCTGGACAACCCTGACCTGAGCAAGGCAATCAGGACAATTACCCAAAACCACAGGGCTCAGCCTCTCCTTAAGGTAGGAGGAGAGGAAAAATACCTGCTCTCAGCCCCCCTGAAAGCCACTAACTGGCATCTGGCCTTTCTGATTCCGGCCCGGGAAATAACTAATCCCATCACGACAACCGCGGTCTCCCAAATCAAGCAGGCAGTAATGTTCATCACCGGCCGTCTCCTGGCCTGGGATGGCTTCCTGGTCTGGCTGACTCTTTCCGCAGCCTTCGTCCTGGCCCACAGTGTTGACATCCCCATTTACCGCCTCACTGCCGGCGCCAGAGCCATCAGTCAGGGTGAAATCGGCATCCAGATACCCGAGACCGGCCATGACGAACTTGCCACCCTGGCCCGCACCTTTAACTCCATGTCCCGGAAAATTGCCGAACTGCTCGCCGACCTGGAAGCCAAGGCCCGTGAGCAAGCTGACCTCAACGAAAAACTGGTGGAAATCAACTGGTATCTCGAACGACGGGTAAAGGAAAGAACTGCGGAACTGGCTGAAACCAACACCTACCTGGAAGCGGCTAACAAGCGCCTCCAGAGCATGGAAGACTCCCGCCGCCAGCTCCTGGCCAACATTTCCCACGACCTGAAAACTCCCATCACCCTGATTCAGGGCTATGTGGAAGCGCTACGGGACGGTATCGCTGCTGAACCCGGGGACGCCGAAAAATACCTGGACATCATCCATAGCAAAACCCTGGACTTAAACCGGCTGATTAATGACCTTCTCGTGCTCAGCCGCCTGGAATCCAGCCAACTCCCCATGGATTTTGTGCCCATCCCGGCCACCGAAGCCATTACCTCTGCCGCTAAAAAAGTAGCGCCGGACATCATCAGGGCAGGCCTGGAATTCGTCCTGGAAGTCCCGGTCAATCTTCCGGAAATCCGTATAGACCCTGACCGCCTGGACCGGGTCTTCGCCAACCTGGTGGTTAATGCCATTAACCATACACCCGCCGGTGGCGCCATTACCTTGCGTACCGGCCTGGGCCAAGACCACTCTGCAGGCCACATTCTCGTTGAACTAAAAGACACTGGGGCAGGCATCCCCCCGGAACACCTCCCCCACATCTTCACCAGGTTTTACCGGGTAGACAAATCCCGCCGGAAACCCCTTGGCGGCAGCGGCCTGGGCCTGACTATCGCCCGGGAAATCATCACAGCCCACGGGGGTACCGTCTGGGCAGAGAGTTCACCTGGGCAAGGCAGCAGCTTCTTTTTCACCCTGCCGCTGAAAAAGCCTGCTTCCGCATAAAGACAGCGGAGGCAGGCTTTTTAGCAAACATCATTTAATCAGGGAATTGGTTAGGCTCTATAAATGGGGTGCAGGTTTTCCGGTGATTTTTTCTATGGCTTGCTTAAACAAAGCTATATTTTGGGGACTATCCGCCTCCATAGAAGCTTGTGTGGAAGGGATTTTTGTTTCCTGGGCCAATTTCATTTTCCCGGCAACCCCTGCTACTTCAGAAATGTATTTGTAGTACAACAAAAGTTTTTCAGCCATTCGGATCCTCCTTAAAATTGTTTTAATGCCTCAATGTATGGCCTGGCTTCATCACCCCAAGCGGAAGGAGGTTGAATTTTCCATTCGCAATGGTCATCACCTTTACCTACACATACCGGCTCAACGGCAATTAGTTTGGAACCAAAAAATGCAGTGCACCACCCGGAAGCATAGCCCATTAAAGTCCAACAAACCGGTTCCCTGGAAATTTCATTAAAAGTTAAATGTTGTTCTGCTTCATAGGAATTCGTCCAGACACCGGTAAAGTAAAACTCTCCGGTAGCTCTGTTAAAGCGCAGTTCATTGGGTGTCGCCTGAACTATTCCTTCCCAGGTATGAATGACCGGTCCTGATGCCAGGAGGTCCATTTCAGTTTCAAATTGATAGTTGATCTTCATTTGCATAAAGTCCGAATAGCCGTGCTGATAACCAAATTTCAAAAACAATTCTCTCGCTTTGGACATACCCAGTTCTTTAATTAAGTTTTGCCTTAACAGCCCAATGGCATTGGCATCAAAGATAACCAACCGGCTATCCTTAAAGGTAGTCATGCCTGTCGCCAGGTCAAACTGCAGGTCTTTTGCAAAGTTAAAATCAGTTGCTTTCATTTTCTACCTCCATTTGATTTTTACTTGGAATGCGAGCTTGCCCTTACTGTTTTAGCGGGAATCCTTGGTTGAATGATGAACTGTCTTCTATGAAACCACCCCCATTCAACACACCAGTTAGACAAAGAGCAGGATTAATATGAAAATCTTTTAAGCATTTCTTTCAGTTCATGAGCCATTTTGGCCAGGCTTTGGGCCATTTGGGCAGACTCCTCAGTGGAAGAGCTGATTTCC
>JAJZTU010000180.1 GCA_021848765.1 Bacillota bacterium | reverse complement strand
ATGGTGCCACGGGACGGAATCGAACCGCCGACACGAGGATTTTCAGTCCTCTGCTCTACCGACTGAGCTACCGTGGCATTAAATGGCGGAACTGACGGGATTCGAACCCGCGATCTCCTGCGTGACAGGCAGGCATGTTAGGCCTCTACACCACAGTTCCATAATATGGTGGGCGCTGACGGGATCGAACCGCCGACCCCCTGCTTGTAAGGCAGGTGCTCTCCCGGCTGAGCTAAGCGCCCAAAGCTTTAAGCAGATTTGGTGACCCCTACGGGATTCGAACCCGTGTTACCGCCGTGAAAGGGCGGTGTCTTAGACCACTTGACCAAGGGGCCAAATAAATGGTGAGCCATGCTGGACTCGAACCAGCGACACCCTGATTAAAAGTCAGGTGCTCTACCGACTGAGCTAATGGCTCATTTTTGAGTCTCACAGGTATATATGTTACATCATCAGAATACCATTGTCAACACTTTTTTAAGATTTAGTTTCCCTGGCTACAAGGTCCCGGTAATCCTGATGAAGCTGACCGGTTATAGGCCCTGGCCGGCCGCCGCCGATTATCCGGCCGTCTATTTGGGTCACAGGCATAATTTCACCTGCCGAGTTGGTGAAAAAGCTTTCTTCGGCTCGATACAGCCCGTCCACCTCATAGGCGCCCTGCCGGACTTCTAATCCCGCTTTAGCGGCTATTTCCAGCACTGTTTCCCTGGTAATTCCTAAAAGGATTCCTACTTCCGGGGACGGAGTATATAAGGCACCCTGGCAGTACCAGAAGATGTTACTGACTGTGCCCTCGGCGACCTTGCTTTCATAGTTTAGCATAATCCCTTCGGCAAATCCAGCGTTAATAAGTTCCAACTTGGCTAAAATATTATTTAAAAAATTAAAGGATTTAATGGCTGGGTCAAGGCACCGTACAGGGTTGCGCCTTGTGTTCAGAGTTATGGTGGCCATCCCTTTGGTGTAAATCTCCTCACGGCCCCCTGGAAGCTCTTTAGCCATTACCACCAGAGTCGGCCGGGGACAAAGCCGGGGATCAATTCCTATGGGACCCGGGCCCCGGGAGATGCTGAGGCGGATATAGGCATCAGGAAGGTTGTTGGCCTTTATAGTAGCATTAACGGCTTCAGCCAGTTCTTCCCGGCTCCAGGGCAGGGAAAGGGCCAAACTGCAGGCATTGGCCCGGAGCCGGTCCAAATGCCGCTCCAGGCGAAATACCGTGCCGTTGTATGAACGCATTGTATCAAAGATCCCGTCACCATATAGATAACCATGGTCATAGACAGAAATTTTGGCTTCCTCTTCCGGTACTAATTTTTCGTTCAAGAAAACAAATTTTGACATCTTACTCCAGCACTACTGCCGTTCCGCTGGCAGTGACCATCAGCATCCCGTCCCGCACTACTTCATAGTCCAAATCTACTCCTACGATAGCGTTGGCTCCCAGCCTTTTGGCCCGGTGGGCCATTTCTTCCAAGGCAATATTCCGGGCATCTACCAGTTTGCTTTCGTAGGCTCCGGAGCGCCCACCCACAATATCTGTAATGCTGGCAAAGAAGTCCCTCACGACATTCGCTCCCATGATGGCTTCCCCGGAGACAATCCCGAGATAATTTCGAATGGGTTTTCCCTCAACATTTGGCGTAGTAGTGATAATCATGCTTTTCCCCCCGTTCGTTAGTATAAGGAATCCAAAATCAAGGTCTGGCTGCGCCGGGTGCCTACACCGATAATGCTGAACTTGACTCCGGACAACTCCCGGATCCGGTTCAGGTAGTTTTGGGCGTTTTGGGGCAGTTCTTCAAAGGAGCGAGCCTGGGAAATATCTTCGGTCCAGCCTGGAAGTTCCTCGTAGATGGGTTGGCATTTTGCCAATACTTTCAGGCTGGCGGGGAAATCCTCGATAACCGAACCGTCTTCATAGCGGTAACCGGTGCAAATTTTCAAGGCCGGTATACCGGACAATACATCCAGTTTAGTGATGGCAAGAGTATCAATACCGCTAACCCGCACAGCATAACGGGCAATCACCACATCAAACCAGCCGCAGCGGCGGGGGCGACCGGTAGTGGTACCGAATTCATTACCTGCCTTGCGGATGTATTCTCCCATTTCATCAGTAAGCTCGGTGGGGAAAGGGCCTTCGCCCACCCTGGTGGTATAAGCCTTGGCTATGCCAACTACTTTGGTAATTTTAGTAGGCCCAAGTCCGGCGCCTATGCAGGCGGCCCCGGATATGGGGTGGGAAGAGGTCACATAGGGATAGGTACCGTGATCCAGGTCCAAAAGGGTCCCCTGTGCACCTTCAAAGAGTACGTTTTTTCCGGCTGTAATTGCTTCATGAATGATGAGGGAAGTGTCAGCCACATAGGGGCGAATTTGTTCCGCATAGTCCAAATATTGATTATAGACTGTTTTGAAATCGAAGCCCTCGCAGTCATATACCTTCTCCAGGAGGTGGTTTTTGGCTTCCAGGTTTTGTTCCAGCTTTTCGGCAAATTCTTCTTTGTCCAGAAGGTCCACCACCCGGATGCCTATCCTGGCCGCTTTATCCATGTAGGCCGGACCGATACCCCGGCGCGTTGTACCAATTTTATTGGCCCCTTTGCGGTCCTCTTCAACCTCATCAAGTTTTTGGTGATAGGGCATGATAATGTGCGCCCTGGAACTGATTCTTAAATTGGAAGTATTTACACCCCGCCCGGCAAGATAGGCCAGTTCCTTGAGCAAAACTGCAGGGTCGATGACCACTCCGTTGCCAATGATACAGGTTTTTTCAGGATAAAGGATCCCGGAAGGAATCAGGTGTAGCTTAAACTCCTCTTCACCTACTACTACTGTATGTCCTGCATTATTGCCACCCTGGTAGCGGACGACCAACTCGGCCTTCTCCGCCAGGAAATCAGTAATCTTTCCTTTTCCCTCATCACCCCATTGGGCTCCAATAAGTACGACACTTGACATGAAACTGCACCTCCCAGTTGAAATTCCTATTGGTATCTCTTAGTCCTTAGCTGACTAGGCTTCTTTACTTAAAATAGCCCTGGCCGTAACCACTCCTGCTACCGAGGCCTGAGCCAGGCCCCTGGTTACCCCGGCGCCGTCGCCGGCAGCATAGAGGTTTTTAACCTGGGTCTCCAGTTGTTCTGTGAGCTTTAGCCGTGAGGAGTAAAACTTTACCTCCACCCCATAGAGCAGGGTGTGCCGGGAATATACTCCCGGAGCGATATGGTCCAGGGCTTTTAACATCTCCACCAGGGACATGAGATGCCGGTAAGGGAACACCAGGCTTAAGTCACCGGGGGTAGCATCCTCCAGGGTGGGCACCACTAATCCCTTTTTCAGGCGATCCTGGGTGGTACGCCGACCCTCAACAAGGTCCCCCAGCCGCTGGATCAGTACCCCACCACCCAGCAGGTTGGCCAGGCGGGCAACGTATTTTCCATAGGCAATGGGCTCCTTGAATGGCTCGGTAAAGGTTTTACTCACCAGGAGGGCAAAATTGGTATTCTCCGTCTTTTTATGCGCATGGCTGTGACCGTTTACTGTAATCAAGCCATCATTGTTTTCTGTAACAACTTCCCCGTAGGGGTTCATACAGAAGGTGCGCACCTTGTCATCAAAAGACTTGGAGTAGTAAATCAACTTAGACTCGTAGATTACATCAGTCAAGTGTTCCATCACAGCTGCAGGGAGTTCTACCCTTACTCCGATGTCAACCGGGTTAACAGCCATGTCCAGGCCCAGGCGCTCAGCTTCGCGAGCCAGCCATTCGGCGCCTTCCCGCCCCGGAGCAACCACCACATAGCGGCCGGGGAGAAATTCTCCTTCGGCGGTTACTACCCCTTTAACTACACCGTTCTCTACCTGCAGTTGGGCAATTCCGGTACAGGTGCGGATTTCTACCCCCTTGGTGAGGAGATAATCCCGCATGCGCTCTAAGATTTGCTGGCAACGCCCGGTGCCCAGATGACGGATAGGTGCAGGAACCAGTTTAAGCTCAGCCAGGACGGCTTTCCTTTTGATGTCGTCAATGGCATCCTCGTCATCAATACCGTAGATTTTTTCCGGGGCCCCGTATTTTAAGTAGAATTTATCCACATAATGAATCAAGCTCTCCAGAACAGGGTCACCGATATATTGACCCAACCAACCGCCAACCTCTGTGGAGAGAGTTAGCTTTCCGTCACTGAAGGCCCCGGCTCCTCCCCAGCCACAGACAACAGAACAGGGAGCACAGTGGATGCATTTAATGCTCTTTTCCTTAGACGGACAGGTGCGGGCATTGATATCCCGACCTTTTTCCAAAATAACAATTCGCAAAGGCAGGTTTTTCTCTACCAGTTCCAGAGCTGTAAATATCCCTGCAGGACCGGCACCAACGATAACCACATCATAGGGTTGTTTGGACACGCAAACCACCATCCCTTGCTTATGTAGTTTTTGCCCATTGGCACAAAAATAACCCAAATAGACCTGCCAGAGGGCTATTTGAGTGCTAATGGCTGGCATATTCCTGGTTTAACCAGTTGATAACCAATAATATGTTACACTTCCAGGCAATAAAAGTCAATGGTCTAAGCTCATAAATGTTGAACCAACCTTACCCTCTATGCACCTGCAGCATCCCGGGCCAGGTTCACAAATTTGGTAAACTCATGGAGAAATCCTAACTCGACAGACCCTACAGGGCCGTTGCGGTGCTTGGCAATTATAATTTCGGCAATTCCTTTTTTCTCTGAATCCGGGTGATAATATTCGTCCCGGTAAATGAAGGAGACAATATCCGCGTCCTGCTCGATGGCTCCTGACTCCCGCAGGTGGCTCAAATTAGGCCTTTTATCATGAGATTGTTCGGCAGCCCGGCTGAGCTGGGAGAGGGCGATTACAGGGCAACTGAGTTCCCTGGCTAAAGCCTTCAAGGACCGGGAAATCTCTGAGATTTCCTGCTGGCGGCTTTCACTGCGTTTACTGCCCTGCATTAACTGCAGATAGTCGATAATTATCAGCCCCAGGCCGTGTTCACCTTTAAGGCGGCGGCATTTGGCCCGCATTTCCATGACGGATACTCCGATTGTATCATCGATGAAGATAGGCGCCTGGGATAAGGGACCCACAGCATTTACCAGCCTAGGCCAATCCTGTTCACCCAGTTGACCGGTACGCAGCTTATGCTGGTCGATCATGGCCTCAGAGCAGAGCATCCGCTGGACTAACTGCCCTGCGGACATTTCCAGGCTGAATACTGCTACCGGCACTTTGGCCTTAATCGCAGCATTTTGGGCAATATTAAGACAAAACGCAGTTTTCCCCATTGCGGGCCTGGCTGCGACAATAATTAAATCCGAAGGCTGTAAACCGGAAGTTATCCTGTCCAGGTCGACAAATCCTGTGGGTACCCCTGTAACATCCCCCTTGTTTTGGTAAAGAAATTCGATACGGTCAAAGGTATCCATGAGGATTTCATGCATGGTGGCAAAGCCCTTGGTATTCTTCCGCTGCGAAAGGTCGTACACCATACGCTCGGCCTGGTTAATGAGGGAGTCAATATCCTCTTCGGCTTCATAGCCCAGGGCGGCAATTCTGGTCGATACACTGATCAGCGAACGCAAGAGCGCTTTTTCCTCGACAATCCGGGCATAATACTCCGCATTTGCTGCCGTAGGTACGATATTGGCCAGAGAGGCCACATAGGCAACCCCACCCACCTTATCCAGGGCGTTTCGCTGGCGAAGTTCCTCTGACACGGTAATCAGGTCCACCGGTTCTCCCCGGTCGGTAAGGTCCAGAATGACCTGAAAGATCAATTTATGGGCATCCCGGTAAAAATCCCCCGGGCGGAGGACTTCCATGGCTTTCATTACAGCATCGGGATCCATCATCATAGCGCCGAGTACCGATTGTTCGGCATCCAGGTTATGGGGGGGTATCCGGTCCAATGCTAAGCTCACGGGCATCACTCCTTACTTAGTATGTCTGGTATAGCCCCATTCACGCTCAGGCCGGGGCTGTCTCCGGTCTGAAGCCCTTTGGCTTTCGGGTCGGGAGGAGGTGGGGTGTCCCTCCGCCCCAGCGACCCAATTTCAGAGTATGCTGAGCCAAATCCCGGTGTGCTAGCTACAGAGCAGCTAATTTAGCTTCTCCCGTGGCCGCTTCTTCGAATACCAGCGGCAGGACTTCCTCTACGCTTCCTACAGGAATTACCTGAATATCCTTTAGCTCCCGGGGAATATCCCTGGCATTATCCTGTGGCACCAGGGCCAAGCGGATGCCGGCCTGTTTGGCGCCGTAGATTTTTTCCACTACCCCCCCTACAGGCTTGATCTTGCCTTGGATGGAGATTTCACCGGTAATGGCTACGTCCTGACGAATGGGGCGGTGTTGAATGGCGCTCATGATCGCCAGCAAAATGGCTGTCCCGGCTGAGGGGCCGTCTATTTGTCCGCCGCCAACTACGTTCACGTGGATATCATAATTGTTGATATCCTCCCCGCTGAGCCTGCGGATGACGGCAGCTGCATTAAATACTGAATCCTTGGCCATACTGCCTGCCGTGTCATTGAACCGGATAGACCCCTGGCCGGGTTTTCTGGCCGGAAAGGCTGCAGCCTCAATCTCAAGTACCGAACCCAGGAAGCCGGAAACCCCCAGGCCAAAAATCCGGCCCACTTCCGCTCCATGCTTTGCTTTTACCTGCACATAGGGCGAAATACGGCTGGTCTGCACCACCTGATAAATGTCCTCTTTGGTGATTAGAGTGTTGCCCCTGTCTTGATTGCCCTGCTCACCTGTCATAGGGGGAAACTCCCGGTTCAGGGCTGCTTCCGGGAGTTTATTCTCCGGGGCTGTTCCCAGAGAGGCGCGGTAAAGCACCAGGCCATAGGCATCGGCCAGAATGCTGATGGCCTTCCGGCCCTCAATGGTATACTGGCTAATGATTTCCGCAACCTCCGGCCCTAAGGTTACTCCTAGTTTTAGCGCGGCATTGCGAACAATTTCCTGAATATCACCGGGTGT
>JAJZTU010000004.1 GCA_021848765.1 Bacillota bacterium | reverse complement strand
GTTGTGCCCCTGCCCGGTAGGCTATGGCTATACCGTCACCGGTGGCCACCTCCGGATTAGTCGTATTTTTAAACAAACGACCGGCTCCTCCGGTTGCCAGGATTATTACCTTGGCCAGGTAGGCAATCAGCCTGCCCTTTCCATCTATAGCCAGCACTCCAAAGCATCTGTCTTTATCAGTCAGCAGGTCTACTACGAAATGATCTTCCCTGATGTGGACCAAGCCTTCCCGGCGCACCTCTCTAACCAGGGTACTGTGGATTTCTCCGCCGGTAGCATCACCATGGGCATGCAGGACCCTCCGGCGGCTGTGAGCTCCTTCCCTGGTCAGGGCAATACTGTTGCCCTCCCGGTCAAAATTAGCCCCCATCTCCAAAAGTTCCATGACTCTATCCGGTCCTTCGTTAACCAGTATGTCGACAGCCTTGGGGTCACACAGCCCCGCTCCGGCCTCCACTGTGTCCTCAAAATGCAGGTCAGGGGAGTCCTCTTCATCTATAGCGGCAGCGATGCCTCCCTGGGCATGCTCAGTGTTACTGTCTGCCAATTTCTTTTTGGTCAGCAGGATAACCTGACCTAGTTTACTGGCCTTCAGAGCGCTATAGAGTCCGGCTATGCCACTACCTATCACCAGATAGTCAGTGGTTTCCGAGGGGAGGCCACTCAGTTCAAAATTGACAGCGTATCTTCCAACCACCAATGTATCCTCCCGAATCAGCTAAGTGCCAGCATCTGATCTAAAGCTGCATTGGCCTTTTGACGAATATCATCGGAAACAGTAATTCTGGGTTGCATTTCTTCCAGGCACCATTGGACTTTATCCAGGGTAGTGGATTTCATGTTAGGGCACACCAATTTATTGGTAACCAAGTGAAATTCTTTACCGGGACAAGTCTTGTGCAGCTGGTGCAGGATTCCGCATTCTGTTCCAATAATAAACTCCCGGGCCTCACTGGCCTGAGCATATTTGATAATCCCGGCTGTACTGAAAACACCGTCAGCCAAAGCCACCACATCCGGCTTACATTCCGGATGTACCAAAACCGGCGCCTCGGGGTGGAGGACCCGGGCTTTTTCGATATCGTGGGCGGTCACCCGGTCATGGGTATTACAGTAGCCTTCCCAGGGAATGATTTTCCGTCCGGTCTGCAGGCCAACCCAGTGTCCGAGGTTTTGGTCAGGCACAAATAAAACTGGCTGATCAGGCGGTAGAGACTCCACCACCTTGACGGCATTCGAAGAAGTACAGCAAATATCACTTTCCGCTTTTACATCAGCAGAGGAATTCACATAACAGACCACAATAGCCTCAGGGTGCCGGCGTTTTTTCTCCCGCAGGGCTTCAGCCGTGATCATATCCGCCATGGGACAGCCTGCCCGCTCTTCCGGCAGCAGGACTACTTTGTCCGGGGACAATATTGCAGCACTTTCGGCCATAAAGTGAACCCCACAGAAGACTATGACTTCCGCATCTGTTGCCGCTGCCTTTTGAGCCAACATCAGGGAATCACCAATAAAATCAGCCACATCCTGAATCTCCGGGCGTTGATACAGGTGGGCCAAGATTACTGCCTTGCGTTCTTCCCTGAGCCGGGCGATATCAGTGCTCAACCGGTCGAACTTTTCTTTACTAATGGTATATTCCATGATTTCAGCTCCTTACTGCGTCCGTTAGAAGTACTCTATACCACCCTAATTCTATCCATTCACCGGGAGCCTTGTCAAGTTATATGCTTAGTGGATATCCCGATGATTTTCCTTGTTAGCGGATATCCCCGTGATTTTCCTTGTTAGCGGTTTCCACCATTTGATTGCGCTCATTGACATAAACCACCTTCGGCTTAAGGGTTCGTGCTTCCTCATCACTTACCAGAGCATAGGAAATGATGATGACAGAATCCCCCGGCTGGACCAGGCGGGCAGCGGCGCCATTAAGGCAGATTACCCCGGACCCGGGCTCCCCCTCGATAACATATGTTTCCAAGCGGGCCCCGTTATTATTATTTACTACCTGAACCTTTTCATTCGGCAGTAAATCTGCTGCTTCCATCAGCAGGGAATCAATGGTGATGCTGCCAACATAGTTAAGATTGGCCTCAGTTACAGTGGCCCTGTGGATTTTGGATTTGAACATTGTGCGAAACATAACTCTTCCCCCCACACATGCATTTTCTCACGGGAATCCCCGGTTAAACAGTAAGCATAATATTGTCAATCAGCCTGGTCTTGCCAAAACGTACTGCCAGAGCGATTAATATTTCGCCCTCGAGTTTTTCCTGGGGTTCCAGGCTGGACATGGCTACTACTTCGACGTAATCGATATTGGCCAGCTTTTCCGTCTCTATGGTTTGGACAATCATGTCCCGGATTGCGCTGCCCCTTCGCTCACCTGCCTCAATTGCTGCTTTGGCCTGTTGCAGGCTCCTGTTGAGCATCAGGGCTGCCCGGCGTTCCTCCGGGGTTAAATATACGTTCCGGGAACTCATGGCCAGGCCGTCCTCTTCCCGGACAATGGGGACGGTGACTATCTCCAGGTTCATATTGAGGTCGGCTACCATTCGCTTAATGACCAGAACCTGCTGGGCATCCTTTTGTCCGAAAAAAGCCTTGTCCGGCTGGACAATGTTAAACAGCTTGTTAACCACTGTGGTAACCCCGCGGAAATGACCGGCACGGGAGCGCCCACACAGGTGGTTGGTAATTTCCTCAACATCTACAAAAGTATGATAGCCTTTAGGGTACATCTCAGCCACAGCAGGAGCAAAAATAGCATCGACACCGGCCGGCTCCGCTAGCTGGGCGTCCCTGGTCAGGTCCCGGGGATATTCTTCGTAGTCCTCTCCTACCCCGAACTGCAAGGGATTCACAAAAATACTGGTTACCACCGTATTACAAGCAGCTTTGGCCTCCCTCATGAGGGTCAGGTGGCCCTGATGGAGGTAACCCATGGTGGGGACCAGGGCCAGGCTTTTACCCGCGGCTTTAATCTTGTGTACAAAGTCTTTCATCTCGGCAACCGTCTTGATTATCTGCATTTAATGTCCTCCCGAGTCTAGTTGTCTACGTAAGGGTAGTGCGTGGAACCCCGCCCTACACGAAGCAGTTAGTAAAGCTTTTTGAGCAGGCTTTCCTCCATGCCAAAGGTGTGCTCCGGCCCCGGGAAGACACCCTCCTGTACCTCTTTGATATATTGTTTGACCGCCGCGGTCATGGGTTCATTAAGCTTAGCAAACTGTTTAACAAACTTGGGGGTCAGGTCGCTGTAAAGGCCCAGGAGGTCCTGAATGACCAAAACCTGGCCGTCACAGCCAGCCCCTGCACCTATGCCGATTGTGGGAATCTTGACGGTTTCCGAAACCAGCTTGGCCAGCGGGGCGGGTACACACTCCAATACTAAGGAAAAAACCCCTACCTCCTCCAGAAGCTGTGCATCCTCCAGAATTTTGCGGGCCTGGGCCTCGTCACGCCCCTGGACACTAAATCCGCCAAGTTGGTGGACCTGCTGGGGAGTCAGGCCAAGGTGTCCCATTACGGGAATTCCTGTCCGGATAATGGCTTTAATAGTATCGGCCATCTCCCGGCCGCCTTCCAGTTTAACCGCCTGGGCCCCTGCCTCCTGGAGGCACCGGCCGGCATTGCGCACACTCTCCTCAACAGAGATATGGTAGGACATGAAGGGCATATCGGTAATTACCATAGCGTTCCGGGTCCCTCTGGCAACAGCTTTGGTGTGATGAAGCATGTCGGCCATGGTCACGGGAAGAGTGGAGTCATAACCCAGCATTACCATCCCCAGGGAGTCTCCCACCAGCAACACATCCACTCCGGCTGCGTCCAGAATCTTGGCTGTAGAATAATCATAGGCTGTCAGGACCGAAATTTTCCTGCCTTCTTCCTTCATTCGGCGTAAAGAAGTAGTTGTCACTCTCGCCATTTTTTATTCCTCCTTATTAAGCACTGCCAGCAGCTTGCCGGCCGCCTCCCGGTCTATGGTGCCCTTTTCCAGGGCTACGTTCACAGTATAAGCTCCCAGTTCCCTGTATATTGTTAAATACTCTCCCGGCAGCTTGGCCAGGTAGCTCACATGCTTCTCAACAGTTTCCGCATCACCCCGGGCAATTGGCCCGGTCAGGGCCTTAGCCGGACCCAGGGCTTTGATATTTTTCAAAACCCCTTCCATCAACGGGACCAGGGCCTCTACCCCCTTTTCCCGGGGAATCCCAATCTCCTCCAGAATACTCGTGCTCAGATGGGCTAAACTCACCAGGTAATTGGCAGCTATTACTGCAGCTCCGTGATAGAGAGCCTTGTTTGCTTTGGAAATGGCAAAGCCTTGTCCTCCTAAATCCCTGATAATGGCGAAACCCCATTCTCCGGCCTCTTGGTCTCCCTCCAGCGTGAATACGGAACCGGGCAGGTTGGCCACAGCCTCCTCCACCCTGGCAAAGGATTGGAGGGGATGCAGGGACAGCACCCGTGCTCCCGCTTCTCTGGCGGGCGCCAGACTATCGCTGGCCAAAGCCCCGCTCATATGTATAACTATCATCTCCGGTGAAAAACCCCCATGCTTTTGGATGGCCGCACAAACCTCGTAAATAGCTTTGTCAGGAGTAGTTATAAAAACCAGCTTCGCTCCCCTGGTGACTTCCCAGGGAGATTGGGATACGGCTTCCTTGATTCCCAGCCTTTCGGCTAACCCCTGAGCGGCAGACAAACTTCTGCTGGCCACACCTACCAGGCGATATCCCTGGGCGGTCAGGAGGGTTGCTACCGCTGTTCCTACTACCCCTGCTCCCACAATACAGAATCCGGGTTTGGACATTTGGCTTCCCCCTTTACTCAGAGTACCCTCGAAACGCTGAACCAAACATAAAAACCCTCCGGACGAATCCGAAGGGCTAAACACCTTGCAAGGCAGCCAGTCCCACTTACCTGGCAGGCAAATAGCCTACCGTTGGACATAGGCTGCATAATTTGGCTGTGTTCCCTCTCCGTCTCGGTCCACCCGGCTCCAAGCGGATTTTGTTGTTGTTTAGTGTAATACTTGCTCATTTAACCAACTAGTGCAGTTCTAAAAAGATACTACCTAATGGTTAAAACTAATGGTTAAAAATTCAAACTCTAATAATGCAAGTCCATTTTACCACACTTTTTGCCCAGTGCCAACAATTTCTTGATTCTTTTTCAGAATCTTCGCTATTTGTTCGGCCCGCTGTCCTTTTATCAGCAAATCGGGCGCAATTTCAGCCAGGGGGACCATGACAAAGGCCCTTTCCTGCATTCTCGGATGGGGCACAGTTAGCTCCGGACTGTCAATTACCTCTCCTGCGTAAAGAAGCAGGTCCAAATCCAAAGTCCGGGGCCCCCAACGGATAGTCCTTACCCTACCCAATTCATCCTCGATGGTCAGCAAAAGTTTAAGCAGTCCATCAGGACTCAACGAGGTTTCAATCCGGGCTACAGTATTTACAAACCAGTCCTGCTCCAGATAACCCACAGGGGCAGTCTTGTATAAGCCGGCTACCTCTTGCACGCTGACCCCGGGGTTACAGTCCAGTTTCCGGAGGGCCTGGCGTATGTTTTCCGGAGAATCACCCTGATTCGAACCCAATCCCACATAGGCAGTAACCAATTTTTCGCACCCTTTCGCTTACCTGGCAAATTCTGCCCTTTTCAATGGGCCCTGTTTCTTCCCTGTTGATTTAGGGCCTTTTTTGCTCCCTTTCAATTTCAACGCCTACATAGTCAAAAATTCCCGGAATAGGCGCCTGGGGTTTGCGGATTTTAACCGTGACTGAATTCACCCGATACCGGCCCAAAATCTCCCTGGCCAGATGCTCTGCCAAAGCCTCGATTAAATCAAATTTATTTCCGGTAACAATTTCCCGGACCGTTGCATAAACTTCCCCGTAGTTCACAGTTTTGGTCAAATTGTCTTGCTGCCCGGCTTCCCGGAGGTCCAGCGCAAGGCTCAAATCAATGATAAACCTCTGCCCCAGCGCTTTCTCCTCTTCCATAACCCCATGATAAGCATAAAACTCCAACCCCTGCATTAAAATCCTGTCCATTGTCATCACTCCCGTTTGTGCTGATAAAGGGTACCTGGCCTGTTTTGCAATGTTGTTACCTGCGTACCATAGCGTCGGTCATCTTCGCCACCCTGGACATTTCCTTGACGTCATGGACCCTGACAATATCGGCCCCGTAAGCAATGCCCAAGGCCACAGTAGCAGCAGTTCCTTCCACCCTTTCGGTAACCGGCAGATTAAGGGTATTGCCGATCATAGATTTTCTGGATGTACCCAGCAGAATGGGCTTACCCAGGGAACGCAGTTCACCCAGCCTATGCATTACTTCCAGATTATGCTCATAAGTCTTACCAAAACCTATTCCCGGGTCTAAAATCAGATTTTCCGGACTAATCCCGGCAGCCTCTGCCATAGCAATTCCCTCCCGGAAAAAGGCCAGCATGTCCCCCATCAAATCCCGGTATTCCGTCCCCTGCCGGTTATGCATCATAATATAGGGCACTCCCAGGCCGGCAACGGTTCTAGCCATGTCCGGGTCTTTGCGCAGGCCCCACACATCGTTAACTATAACCGCACCCTTGTCCACTGCCTGCCTGGCTACCGAAGCCTTATAGGTATCAACAGAGATGGGAACTGAAATCTCCCTGGCCAGTTTCTCCACCACCGGCAGTACCCGGCGCAACTCCTCTTCTTCCTCCAGGGGAGTTGAATTAGGCCTGGTGGACTCACCACCGACATCGATGATATCAGCTCCGTCAGCAACCATTAGCTTTGCTTGTTCGATAGCGCTGTCCAAAGCATAGAATTTTCCCCCGTCGGTAAAAGAATCAGGGGTAACATTCAGGATTCCCATTACCAGGGTCCGGCGGCCTAGAGGCAAAGCATAGGGGCCGCATTTTAGGTCATAAGGAGCGAATCCCTGCAGGTTTTTGATTACGGCTAGAATCGCTTCGGCAAGCTTTGCTAAGCCAAAGGGTTGCATTTTGAGCTTTGCTGCCAAGTGCTTGTATTGTTTGACGGTTCCCATAATCAGCACATCGGTCGGGTCGTGGGGCTGGACCAAGGCTCCCCTGGCTATTGCTGCATCTCCTCCTTTGGACAGCATCTCCTGTTTAAGTATATTTGCTGCTATACCGGGAATGCTTTCGACTTTTAGAGCATAAAAGACCGCCTTGCCGGTCATGAGTTTGATGCCGCTTTCCTCAGAACCAATCCTGGCAATCTCGTCCCGGGCCTCCTGAAGGTTGTTAATGAAAATAACTCTGGGATTTCCGCCCATTTGTCTGCCTCCCTTTAGTCCTTCCTACAATCAATACACTCTTCCTTCTTGAATTATTTCCATTTCACTAAATTTATTGCAATCATCCCTGGCAGTACACTGGCGGCAAAGGCGGACAGTTTTATCTGCCCGGTAAAGAATAGTCCCCAGAATACAGGCAGCCTGTTCCGGCCGCCGGTGACAGCGGATTGCTTCCCGGACGGTATGGATTTCCTCCTCATTAAAACCGGCCTCCTGTAAAATCTCCCCGGCCAGTTCAGCACCCACCCGGGCATGGTCAACCCCGTTATCATACTGCTTCCAGCGACCAATATCATGCAGCAAGGCCGCTGCATAAACCAGCTCTTTATTCAATACCGCTATCTGATCTCTACCGGCCTCCAGAGCCAAAATATAGGCGACCCTGGCTACATCAAAGCTATGCTCCCACCCATGTTTACAATATTTCCGCTGCTGCTCCCGGTCCTGGTTTTTCCGGATATACTCCTGGTACTGAGTGTTGTTTAAGATGGCCTTAATTCTGGCATCGTTCATTTTTTCACCCCACCTTGAGGTCAATAAAGAAAAAAACAAGTGGAGTTATACTCCACTTGTCCTTGTCTCTCTGGATTTTAGAACAGGCCGGTAATAACCCCGTTGTCGTCGATGTCAATTACTTCAGCAGCCGGACGCTTGGGCAAACCAGGCATGGTCATAATTTCACCGGTAATGGCTACCAGGAAACCTGCTCCAACAGAAGCCCGGACTTCCCGCACGGTAATGGTAAATCCGGTAGGCCGTGCCAGTAAGGCGGGGTCATCGGAGAGAGAATACTGGGTTTTGGCCATACAGATAGGGTAATTACCCAGACCGAGGGATTCGAAGAGAGCGATACTCTTCTCAGCTTCCTTGGTGAACAGTACACCGTCAGCGCCATATACTTCTTTAGCAATTGTTTCGATCTTTCCTTTAACAGGTACTTCCAGCTCATAGAGCGGCTTAAAGTTGGAAGGCTTATTCTCGATGGTCTTAAGAACCTTCTCAGCCAGTTCGATACCGCCTTCGCCACCCTTAGCCCATACTTCGGACAGGGCAACTTCAGCGCCTGCAGCCTCGCACTTCTGGCGAATGAGGTTCAGTTCTGCTTCGGTATCAGTGGGGAAACGGTTAATGGCTACCACTGCAGGCACACCGAACTTAGCAACGTTCTCAATGTGCTTCTCCAGGTTGGCAAAACCTTTTTCCAAAGCAGCGAGATTTTCTTGTCCCAGGTCGGCCCGGGCTACGCCGCCATTGTACTTCAGAGCGCGTACTGTAGCTACAATTACCGTAGCGGCAGGCTTCAGCCCTGCAAAGCGGCACTTGAGATCGAAGAACTTCTCAGCGCCCAGGTCAGCACCGAAACCGGCTTCAGTAATAACGATATCGGCAAGCTTCAGGCCGTACTTGGTAGCCTGAACACTGTTACATCCGTGGGCGATATTAGCGAAAGGACCGCCGTGAATGAAGGCAGGAGTGTGCTCGAGAGTTTGTACCAAGTTAGGCTTAATAGCATCCTTAAGCAGTACGGTCATGGAGCCTTCTGCCTTGAGGTCCCGGGCATAAACGGGCTTGTTATCATATGTATAAGCTACCAGAATGTTGCCCAGCCGCTTCTTCAGGTCTTTGATATCATTGGCCAGGCAGAGAATAGCCATAATCTCGGAAGCAACGGTGATATCGAATCCGTTCTGTCTGGGAACACCTTGAGCTTTACCACCCAGACCGATAACAATGTTCCGGAGAGCACGGTCATTGAGGTCAACAACCCGGCGGAACAGCACCTGGCGGGGGTCAATTCCCAGTTCATTGCCCTGTTGGAGGTGGTTATCCAGCATAGCAGCCAGGAGGTTATGGGCTGTGGTGATTGCGTGGAAGTCACCGGTAAAGTGCAGGTTGATATCTTCCATAGGAACTACCTGGGCGTATCCGCCACCTGCGGCTCCACCTTTTACGCCGAAGCAAGGTCCGAGGGAAGGCTCACGGAGAGCAATAACTACTTTTTTACCCATACGGTTAAGAGCATCACCCAAACCAACGGTAGTGGTAGACTTGCCTTCACCGGCAGGAGTGGGGTTAATAGCGGTAACCAGAATCAGTTTGCCATCGGGATTGTTTTTAACCCGGTTCCACACATCAGCGGAGATTTTGGCTTTATACTTGCCATACAGCTCAATGTCGTCCCCCTCAAGGCCAATTTGCTTAGCCACTTCAGTAATGGGGTCCTTCTCCGCCGCCAATGCGATTTCGATATCAGACTTCACAATACCATCCTCCTCTTATTAGGTTTCTTTTATAGGGTGTTGCCACCCTTTAAGAGGTTTTTCAACCTCTCCCCATCTATAACTTGGTCACAGTGGTATATTATTCGCTGTATTGAGGATTTTTCCTGCTCCTATATCCACAATATTTTGAAAAATTCCGTTGTTTTGTCTGGCTATTTTTTGGCCTGAGCCTTAGAGATAAACTTTTCCAGGTCGACGATGTAGCGCTGGTGGGTTCCTTCTCCGATCAGACCGGATTCGTCATAAGCTTCCACCTTGAACTCTAAACGCTTACCATCCACTTCCAGCAGTTCTGATTTGGCCACCACACTCATGCCGGCAGGAGTAGCTGCCAGGTGTTTTACATCAACCCTGGTACCAACCGACGAGAGGCCGGCCGAAAGCACGTTATCGATGGATTCCAAAGCCGCCTTCTCCATGAGCCCGATCATGGCCGGTGTGGCAAATACCGCCACCCCTCCACTGCCATAGGCTATAGCAGTGTTAGTTTCATTAACCTGTACCTTAGCTTCTCCTTTAATTCCTACTTTTACCCTTTCCAAATTAAAACACCTCCATTCTGGTATTATTATTCTGCCGGTTTCAGAAAATTCCTGCTTTGAGATTGGCAAATTAATTATCCCGGCATTTGGTCGATTTTGTTAGCACACTGAGCTTAGACCTGCCAGGTACGGAGCGTGGAACGACGAACCGGCAGGTAGTCCCGACGGTCGACAAAGGAAGTTCGGCCGGAGCAACATAAAAGGAGACCCCCGCACGGGAATCTCCTTGTTCCACCTTTGCTATATCAGTAAGCCTAATTACTCGTACAACCAGCCGTCTACGTTCTTTTCATAGCTGATAAGCTCTTCAGGGCCGAAATAAATCGCGATTTCACGCTCGGCACTGGCTACGGAGTCGGAAGCGTGTACTACGTTGCGGCCTACTTCGATGGCCAAATCGCCACGGATGGTCCCGGGGGCGGCGTTTGCGGGATTAGTGGCGCCGTTCATGGCACGCACTCCGGCGACCACGTCTTTGCCCTCCAGAACCATGGCTACCACCGGGCCGGAGGTGATATATTCAACCAGTCCTTCGAAGAAGCCTTTACCGATATGTTCAGCATAGTGTTTTTCCGCTATTTCCCTGGTCAAGCGAATTAGCTTCATAGCCACCAGCTTATAGCCCTTTTTTTCATAGCGGGCGATAATCTCGCCGGTTAGGTTGCGCTGTACCCCATCGGGCTTGACCATAACATAAGTCCTTTCCATTAGCTCAAACTCCTCCTAATCTTTTGTCTCTTATTTTAGTATGTACCGCCAGACCAAAAGAGTCCGGCAGATTAGACAGCTCCCTGCTTCATCAGTTCTTCGAATTCGGTGGCCTCCAGGGTTTCTTTGTCCATCAGGGTTTCGGCAATCAGGTTTAGTTTAGCCCGGTTTTGCTCGAGGATGGTTTTGGCCTTATTGTAACTCTGCTCTATCATGTTCCTGACTTCCCGGTCGATGGCTTTGGCCACATCTTCACTGTAGTTGCGGTCCCGGGAAATGTCCCGGCCCAGGAACACCTGGTCAGACCGGTGTCCAAAGGTCAAAGGTCCCAATTCGTCACTCATCCCAAATTCGGTAATCATTTTGCGCACGAGACCGGTAGCCCGTTCTAAGTCGTTTTGGGCGCCGGTGCTGATTTCCTTGAGCACCAGAGCTTCTGCAACCCGGCCCCCCAGGAGCATAGTTACCTGGTCAAGCAACTGGGACTTGGTAGCATAGTAGCGGTCTTCCTTGGGCAATAACAGAGTGTAGCCTCCGGCCCGGCCCCGGGGGATTATGGAAACCTTGTGTACCGGGTCGGTATTGGGCAGCAGGTAGCCAACCACAGCATGCCCGGCTTCGTGGTAGGAAACCAGTTTTTTCTCATCTTCACTGATGACCTTGGACTTCTTCTCCGGTCCGGCAATAACCCTTTCGATAGCATCTTCCAACTCATTCATGGTGATTTGCTTCTTATTGAAGCGGGCCGCCAAAAGAGCTGCTTCGTTGACCAGGTTGGCCAGGTCAGCGCCGGTAAAACCGGGTGTCCTTCTGGCCAGCACATCTAAATCGATTTCCGGCGCCAGCGGCTTGCCCTTCACGTGAACTTTGAGAATTTCCCTGCGCCCCACCACGTCAGGGCGATCCACTGTGACCTGACGGTCAAAACGTCCCGGACGCAGGAGGGCAGGATCCAAAATATCCGGCCGGTTGGTAGCCGCAATGATAATAATGCTCTCATTAGGGGCAAAACCGTCCATCTCAACCAGCAGTTGGTTCAGGGTTTGTTCCCGCTCATCATGTCCACCGCCAAGACCGGCGCCTCTCTGCCGGCCCACAGCGTCGATTTCATCAATAAATACAATGCAAGGCGAGTTCTTCTTAGCCTGCTCAAAGAGGTCCCGCACCCGGGAAGCTCCCACCCCTACAAACATCTCCACAAAATCGGAACCACTGATGCTGAAAAATGGCACCCCCGCCTCCCCGGCTACAGCACGGGCCAAAAGGGTCTTACCCGTTCCGGGAGGTCCGAAGAGCAGAACCCCCTTGGGAATTTTGGCTCCCAGCTCACTAAACTTCTTGGGGTGTTTTAGAAACTCAACTACTTCTTCCAGTTCTTCCTTGGCCTCATCCGCCCCGGCCACATCGGCAAAAGTGACCCGGAGTCGTTCGTCGGTATGCAGCCGGGCCCGGCTTTTACCAAAGGACATGACCCGGTTTCCGCCACCCTGGGTTTGCTGCATAAAGAAAAACATTATCCCTACTAATAAAAGCACAGGCAGGACCGAAGAAGCAATAGTGATCCACCATGCTTGTTCAGGAGCAGGCTTATGTTCATATTCAACGTCTTTTTCCAACAGCTTTTGAATGAGTTGGTCATCTTGAACAGGTCCATAAAGGCTGAACTTGGTATTATCCGCATATTTACCGTTAATAATGTTAGTCAGGCGATCGGTCTGGATGGTCACAGATTTAACTCTGCCTTGCTCCAGGGCATCGATGAATTTATCATAGGTTAAGGGTTTAACGTTAGTGGGTTCTGTGGCTGCATATCTCATTATAGCAACCACTATCAGGATTATGAGCAGATAGATGCTAAAGTTCTTAAAAACCCTGTTCAACAAAGTCACTCCTCTCGGCGTAGGTGGAAAAAAGACACTCGCATTTATATATTGTACCACAGTACCATGCTGATTTCAATTTGACAACCCAAAAATTGTTCAGGGTTTTTCCACTGTAAGGGCTAGAATTTTTCCGGTACCGGAACTTATCCGGTAAGGCTCAGCCAACCTCACTCCGGCAACCCACACAATCTTTTCCCCACTGCATACTAACAGGGCTTTTTGGCGGAATTCCCTGGGAATCTTGGCGTCAATAAAGAAGTCCTTAAGTTTTTTGTGCCCCGGTGCTCCCAGGGGATAAAACCTGTCTCCCGCCCGGCGGTTGCGGACCACCAAGGGAGAGGTTATTTTATCCGCATCCAGGAAAACTCTAAAGGTATCGCTGCCTGACCGGTTGGAATCATCCGGGCAACAGGGCATCAACTCGGCCCGCACTGCCAGGCCCAGTTCCGGTACTGTTATCTTCCCCGGTACCGGGAGCAGGTAGGCAAATTCCTGGTCTACTCCATTATGCCCCAAATTGAGCCGCACAATCAACGCACCGTAGGATTTCTCCAGATAGACCCTGCGGGGCAGCTCAAGGCCCTGGCCGGTAAGCCCGTGAAAGGCTAAATCAAGGGCTTCATCCACCCGTTCAAATTCCAGGTTAGCGTGCTCTCCCGAGACCTTTTTCCAGGCCATAATCAATACTCTTCTTTGCAGAGCCATTGGCAGGGCGGACAGTTCAGCTATATCCAAAACAACCCGCTCATCATTTTGTACAGTGGCAACTTGTTCAAAAGCCTTGCCGGCTTCCTGAGTTAAGAAATTGCTTTCCTCCCGGGCAAGGTTGGCCAGACGGCTTAAGCCCCGGACCAGCGCCGGATTATACTCCCTCTGCAGCAGGGGCATCAATTCCAAACGAATCCGGTTGCGCAGGTAAACCGGTTCGAGATTGCTGCGGTCAGTGCGAAATTTCAGGTTGCTTTCGCTACAATAATTTTCAATTTCCTGCCGGGTTACCTCCAAAAGGGGCCGGATATACCGGCCATCCCTAACCGGCTGCATTCCTACCAAGCCCTCCAGCCCGGTTCCCCGCAGGAGGTGAAGCAGGATGGTCTCAGCCTGATCATCAGCATGGTGACCCAGGGCAATCTTGTTTGCCCCCCAGTTAGCGGCTTCTTCTTCCAGAATGCCGTATCTTAGGGCTCTGGCCGCATCCTGTTTAGATGTGGGCATCATCTTAGCCAAATAACCAACATCAACCCGGCGGATTGCGCAGGGCAAATTGTGCTTTTCGGCCAGTTCCGCTACATATCCTGCGTCCTCTTCAGCCTCAGTTCCCCTCAACATGTGATTCACATGGACCACATACAGTTGGAAGCCCAGTTCGCTTGCCAAGTCCATTAGACAATATAACAGGGCCACCGAATCCGCACCCCCGGATACTGCCACTATTATCCGGTCCCCGGGAGATATCATATGATATTTATTCACAGTTTGTTTTATTTTTTCCAGCATTATTTTGACCTGCCCTTGATAAACCTGAAAATCAACGAGACCAGGGCTACCCCTGCGGCAATGGCTCCTGCCATGAACAAGGTTTCCATTCCCTTGGCCAACCCCAGGGTAAATTCCCCCTTAACAAAATGAAACATGGTAAAATAAGCTCCCGCTCCCGGCACCAGAGGGACAATGGCGGGAACAACAAAGATGCTCGCCGGGTTGCGGGTAAACCTGGCCATCATCTCTCCATAGCAGCTGGAGACCAGGGTAGCCAGAAATACTGCCCCTAACGCATTCATCCCCAGCCTTTGCAGTACATCGGCGCCCACCCAGGCGACTGTCCCGGCCACTCCGGCTGCTGCCAGCGCTTTTCGCGGAACATCAAAAATAACCCCAAACAGAATCGATGCTAAAAAAGCCGCTGCCACAGTCACCGGTTATCCCACCCCCAGCCAGAGTCCCAAGACAAGGCTTACTCCTGCCGCAACCGCTACCGAGACCAGCACTGCTTCCACTCCGCGGGATACCCCGGAAAGCAGATCCTCGTAAATTACATCCCGCACAGCATGAGTAATGGCCAAACCCGGCACCAGAGTCATGATGGCTCCGATAATCACCTTGTCTGCCGTTACTTCTAGCAGGCTTAATTGCCCCAGAACTCCCGTAGCCGCTGCAATCAACCCTCCGAGGAAGCTCCCGAAGAGGCGGTTAAAGCCCCAACCTGCAGCCTTCAGGCGGAACCAGTGAATCACCAGTCCGGCAACCACCGCCAGGAAAAACTCTTTCAGGTTGCTGCCAAAGAGGTAGGCAAAGCAGCCACTCCCAATACCTGCGGCTACCAAGTGCACCCAGGGCGGGTAAGCGTTGGAATTTTGCTGAATCTTCGACAGTTCAAAAGCTGCTTGAGCAGCGGACAACTTCCCGTTCACCATCTGGCGGGAAACCTCATTAACTGCAGCAACCTTGTTGAGACTGATTCCCCGCTCCCGAATTCTGCGTACTTTGGTCCGGGCAAAACCCAGGGGATGCTCCAAGGTTACTACTATTCCGGTAGGTGTTGCAAAGGCCTCCACCTGCCTCATTCCTGCGGCCAGGCCAATTCTCTCCACGGTATCTTCTACCCGGTAGGTTTCAGCTCCGTTTTTAAGCAGGATTTCCCCGGCCAGCATTACCAGTTCCAGAACTTCGTCAACTCCGTCTTTCATTTCTGAACCTCCTGACTCACCATGCAATTCGACATGGCGTTGCAGGTTTCCTGTCTCTATTATCCCATTCTGCTTATTTTTTCAAACTAACCGGGCAGGTAAAAGATATAGAACTTGTATTCGGAAAGTATTCCCTATATTATTTAATTATCAGGTATTACGGAGGTAACAATATGAATCCAGGCAAGAAAAAAATCAAACTTACTTACTTAATCACCACACTGTTAATAATCTTCATCTTAATTTCCCTATTGATGGTTTGGCTGTATACCCGGCAAATTTCTCCCCTGGAAGTAGTCAAGACTTGGCCTATGGTAGCCGGTCAAGACCCACCGGAATTTCTTTTTACTATCGGTGATTCCGGTGACGACAGGGGGGAGTTACTGGAACCTTTAGATGTAGATGTGAGCGCCAATGGTAATATCTATATTGCGGATTCCGGGGGGAGTCAGGTCAAAGTCTTTAATCTGTCCGGCAAATTCCTGTTTAAGTTTGGTGAGCGGGGCAAGGGCCCGGGTCAATTTTTGGCCCCGGTAGGCATTGCTGTTGCATCCAAGCGCATTTATGTAACCGACTCAGTGACCATGCGAGTTCAAGAATTCGACCTCCAGGGCAAATACCTGAGAGACCTGCTTAATACTAAACTTGCTAAACGAATCGGAGCTCTTCGACCGGTGGGAGTCGACGTAGACTCTGCAGATAATATTTATCTGACAGATGTTTTTTATCAACGGGTAGTCAAATTAAGTCCGGCAGGGGAACCTCTGTTATACTTCGGCAAGCCGGGTAAGGCCGCCGGACAATTCCTTTATCCCAATGACGTTACCGTGGACAAACAGGGTAATATCTATGTCTCGGATTCTAACAACACCAGAGTTCAGGTTTTTGATGCCCAGGGGCATTTCAGTCAAATCTACGGTCCTGCAGGAACTTTGGACATTGCTTTTGCGCTTAACCGCGGCGTAGATATTGATGAACTTAACCGGTTGTATGTCGTGGATACCTTTGGCAACAAAGTTATAGCAATCACCCCGGACACAAAAAAGCCCGGGATACTTTTCACCTTTGGGGAACAAGATTCAGGCCCGGGTCAACTCAATTATCCTAATGGTATTGCTACTTATTCGAGTAGGATTTTGGTTACTGACAGAGCCAACAATAGAGTTATTATTTATGGCTATTAAAACAGTCGTAGTTTATACATATCAAAACAGTCGCAATTTCAGGTTATTATAAAAAGGCAGCTTAGGCGGAAGACCTAAGCTGCCTTCATTTTGCTATTTGGGATGACAATCCATACAAATTGATGTGCTTTTGGAGCGTAAAAGCATGGAACCACTGGTACCACGGGTAGGAAAACTGGTTTGATAACTGGCCGGGGAAACTGTCCCGTGTGCAAAGTGACAGGTAATACAGGACACTGTCGGAGGACTGCCTTCTGTCGGATAGATTGTCGGATTAACCGTTACAGGCACAGCATCAGGGCCGGTATATGTCAGGTCCACGCCGGTGGCATGACGGTATTTACTCTCCGGATAAGTGCCCCAAAAACCATGATAAGGATCCAGCGTTCCCGTAAGTGTGGTTGCGCTGCCCTCGGGCTTTAACACCACATTATGACAGAAACCGCAAAATTGAGTCATCCCGCTGATGTATTTAGGCTTCTCAACAGCGTTACCTGTAGCATTATAAGCGTAGGCAGTAACCGTAGCATAATAAGGGTCTAGGTTACGATAAGTACCATTACCACCGTGAACCAAGTGACAACTGGTACAAGTCAAGTCATGACAGCGATTGCAACTGCTGTCTCCACCGGGTACAGGTGAAAGGGGACCGGTGCCGGCCGGCGGGATAGTCCCATCCGGACCCTCAATGGTATGATTAGAAGTAACTGTCGCTCCCGCTCCCCAAACTTCTAAATCATTGCTGAAGAAGGGTCCGGCCAAAGATTTTTCCCAGGTGATAGCAGTTACCAGACCGGTATCCGGATCCTTGGTTCCGGCAGCAAGCACAGCGCCATTGTCAGTATTATAACGACTACCGGTATTGAGGTAGCCGTGACAGGAACGGCAAAGCTCTTTAATCGAGGATTTTTTTATTAACTTAGCCCCTTCCCCGGTGTGGGTGGAATGGCAGCCGGCACAAAGTTCAGTATTCGTCAGATAGGTATCATGGGCGTTTTGGTTAGGAGGAAATACGGCAAAAGGTGTTAAGTTGTTGGCGCTGTCCCGGATGCGAAAATAAAGTACGGACCAGTTAGGTACACCGGTAATTACTGCTTCTCCATCCGTTACTGTGGAAACTACCTGCCAGGTTTGGCCATCAACAGACTTCTCGATTACATCACCGGCAGCGAATAACCACTTAACCCGGACATCCGTAGCATTGGCATCAGTTCCGTTAGGAGTATGATCAACCTGTACCTGTTTAGAAGACGTGGAGGCCCAGGTCGGAGTAGGCATCAAAGTAACCAGCATAACCAGGGTGACCAATAAAAGAATCTTTTTTGCCATAAAAATCCCCCTGACAAAACCCCCACTTCTCTTAGTTATAATTATAGTTCGACATTATTTATTAATATCCTCCAAACTTACCAGTATTTTTGTAGTTATATCCGGGATGACAATCCACACAAATTCTTGTACTCCTGGAGCGTAGGCTATTGGAGCGGGCCGGAACTTTGGTTCTCAGTAATCTTAATCACTATGACCGACATATCGTCAGGTACGGAATTCCCGGCATTTTGCCTGCCTCTGTTCAACAAATAATCCGCTAAGTTCTGAGGATCCCCGGTACGGCACCCGGCCAAAACATCTACAATCCACTGTTCCTTGTCAACCCTGTCCTCTGCAGATTCCAGCAGCCCGTCAGTCATCATGACTATAATGTCCCCCGGCTGGAGTTCCTGCCGGATAACATCAGCTTCCATCTGCTGAAGTATCCCGATTGGCAATGAGGTGGACTTGATGATTCCGATGTTTTCACCTCTTTTAATAAAGCTGGCTGCTGCTCCAATTTTGATGAAATCAGTATCTCCATGGTGTAGGTCAATGACGGTCAGGTCAAGTGTGGCAAAACTATCTTCCTGAGCCCTCAGCATCAGGGCAGAGTTTACAGTTTTAACCGCCAAATCTTCCTGAAAACCTGTTTCCAGCAGCCGGGTCAGGAGACTGACAGTAGCCCTGCTTTCTTCGGCAGCCTCAGGCCCTGCCCCCATACCGTCACTTAAAGCTACTACATATTTTCCCTTCCTGAGAAAAAAAGCTGCCTGGCTGTCTCCGGAAATCATAGCGCCATCCTTAGCCACTCTGGCGATACCCAGCTCTACTCCCAGGGGAAGCTCAGGATCATCAATCTCCGGTCCCAGTTCCCCGCCGGCATCAGTCTCGTGAGCCAGGTTTTCCATCAGGCAGGATACTCCCCGCAGTTGTCCTGAAACCAGTTCCTGGCTTTCCTGAAGCCGCTTTTGCCAGTACTGATTGTTTTGCTTGTTACTTACCATGCACTTGACGGCTACCAAAAGCTCCCTGGGGTGGATACAGTGGCCAGTTGCCCCTCTTCCTGATTGAACAGCAACCCCGGCGCCCTCCAACTCCACCAGAGAAACTAAATTCCACAGGGCTTTACGGGTTTGGCTGGCGTTGTTTTCCCAACACACCCGGGCTTTACTGCAGTTGAGGCAGACGTGTTCTCCGATTTTGTCCACAACATTTTCTTCCCGCAGCTGAGCCATCCGGCCTTCACTGGCCAGTTGAGCAAAAGTCTCTGCCAACTCTTCAAAGACTTTGGCAAACCGGTTCAGCCGCCGGGCAGTAAAATCATCACCCTTTTCTTTCTTTGGAGAGGCTTTAGGCTCTGCGTTCCCTTGTTTGGGGGCCAGCAGCACCAATGGGGGCATTAACAGGTACAGGATAATAGCTATTAAGGTTTCCCCCATTACCAGCAGCAGTTTGTCGGGAGTGGAGAGATACATGGACCAAAAAATATTACTTAAGAGTAACCCCAGGGGGGCTCCCAGACGGCCAAAACGCGAAAACACACCTGCCATTAATCCACTAAATGCATACACACCCACAGCTACGGGAAAAGTTGTCCCACCTGCAACCCCCGGAACCAGGCCCACCACAGTACCGCTTATTGCTCCAATTCCCACCCCTCCGTTGCGCACAGCCAGCAAAAGAATAACCTGGCTGAAAATCCCCAACAGAGTGAGCCCGTATATTTCCAGTCCCTTCAGCCCGGTTAAAGCGCCCAGCGCCAGGACACTCAGACAGAGCTTGCTGTCCAGGGGCTGGGAGTGCAGGGGCGCAGCATCCCTTCCGGCCTCCAGGCCTTTCCTGGCTATGAAAGTAAGCGCCCCGGCAAACACGGCCTCTATCATGGCTACTACGTAGTTATACAATATCGGCGAACTAAAGCTGGCAGTCACGGTCTTAACTATGATGGTTGAGGCAAACACCAGGACGGGAAGGGCAAAATTCCCGCTTCTTTCCCCTAAGCCTACCAGTCTTAGAATAATCCACACAAAAAACAGGTTAGCTATTCCACCCCAAAAAACTGCGCCCTGAGCGACAGAATACAGCCCTAAACCTGTTCCCGCTATGGCTGCAACGGTATAGACCGGAGCTATGCTGTAGACTGCTGCCACATAGGCCGGAGCGAAAGGATGCAGTTCCTGGAGCAGCAGCGCCCTTCCGCTCAGGAAGGCTATAATGAACACCACCAGGCTGTGCCAGGCCAGCAACTGTTTTAGCCCTTCCCATACCGAGGCCTGACCCTTGCGCAACTCACCGGCGACCCGCCTCCAGAGGGGGCCCTTCCCGGCTTTTTCCGTCCTGGGGGGTGGAGTAGTCCGGCGATATGGGTAGATCTCAAATTGGTCCATGAAACAGCATTCACCCCCATTTTAGTTGTCCTTTCTTTATAAAGTTAATTATAGTACAAGCCGCTGGCAATAATTGTCAATATGGCTGGCAACACGGGATTTTCTTTCGACATAAAGGATAAAAATAAACAACCCTGCAAGCTGTTAGTTAGCTTAACAGGGTTGTCGGTTTACTTCAGGAATTGATAAGACGCTTAGGGGAATGAAGTATAAGCCAAGTCTTCTTTATCCTTCTTCATAGATGAGGCCCCAGAGGAGGTCAGTTTCGCTTACGGTTAGTTCATCCAGGTCCAGTTTCTCCAGCACGGTTTTTACTATGGCTACTCCCGCTACGATGATATCGGCCCTTTGGGACTGCAGTCCCGGAATGGTCTTGCGTTGTTCGGGAGACGCTTCGGAAAGTCGCCGGTACCAGGAGTTTATGTCCGTTTTTTTAAGCCGGCAGCCGTGGACCCGTATGGGATCATATAGCTCCAGCCTTAGGTTCATAGCCGCCAGGGTGGTAGCAGTACCGCCTACCCCGATAAGGTACCGAGGCCTGACCTTGGTGACCCTGGTCAGAACCGCGTCGAGTCTTCGCAAAATTTGTTCCTCGTTTAGTCCGGCTTCCGTGGCCCGGACTGCCCCCAGAGGGACACTGGCCACCTCCATCCGGCCTGCTCCGGAGGGCCAGATAAATTCTGTGCTACCACCGCCTACGTCGATGACTACAGCATCTACGGGCGCTTCAGGCAGACCTTTGATAACACCCAAATAACTAAGCCTGGCCTCCTCTTCACCCGGGATGATCCTAACCTCCAATCCGGCCTTTTCCCAAGCAAGCTTCACCAGTTCGCTGCCGTTTTGTGCTTCCCGTACAGCAGCGGTAGCCACCACAGCAAGTTTTTCCACAGAGAATTCAGCCGCGATGGCAGAAAACTGCTGCAATGCTTCGACAGTTCGCTTAATGGCCGCAGGAGTTAATATTCCTCCGTTTTGCTCCATTCCTTCTCCAATCCTGGTAGTACATAACGTTTGGTACAACAGGGCCGGGCTTTGGCCTTCCCTGATTTCTGTTACCAGCAGTCTGGTTGAATTGGTCCCAACATCCATTGTGGCCATTCTCATGCCAAGTTCCTCCTCTTATACTCAGGGATTTTCGATTTATACTCAAGGATTTTCGATGAAAATTCCTAAAGTACAACAGAAAAGCATTCCATGTCCAGGAATGCTTTAGTACTGCTATTTTATAATTAAAATATCTAAATAGTATAAGTCCAAAATCTGAATGATATAAATCGAATACTGAATCCTCCAGGACTAAAGACCTGCTTAATTTACCTGATTAATTCCGGCCTCCGCCCCGTCCACCGCGTTTAGCGTCGGTGCTTCTACGAATATCCTGCTGGCGCTCATCGCTATCTTTTAAGAATTTAGCCAACCTATCTTCAAAAGAAACCTGTGGTACCCGGCGTTCCTGACGACGCGCAGTAGGGTTAGCCTGTTTGATGGAGAGTCCGATTTTACCTTTTGGATCGACGGAGATTACCTTTACCTTTACCCTATCCTGGTCTTTTAAATAATCCCGCACATCTTTTACGTAGGCATCAGCCACCTCTGAAATATGAACCAATCCAGTAACTCCGCCGGGTAGTTCCACAAAGGCGCCGAAATTAGTAATACCCGTAACTACTCCCTCTAATATGCTCCCTACCTCGATTGTCATAAACAAAAATTTCCTCCCTGTATACTTGTCAATGTCTATGAAGATTATACCCAAGGAACCCTGCCATTGTCAAGATAGGTCAGTTTTCCAATTATTCAGTATCATCCACTTTGTTGCTCTTCTGCAGAGGCCGGCCCTTCCCTACCTCTGCCTGTAAAAGCACCGTTTCCCCAGGCTTTACAAGACCAAGTTTTTCTCTGGCAATTCTCTCTACATAGGCATCACTCTGGAGCCGCTTGATCTCCAGGGTAAGTTCCTTGTTTTTCTGCTGCATGTAATGGATTTTCTGCTGAACCTGGTCTATATTCCGGTTGATGCTCCGCAACTGCATGAATTGCTCCCCAAAAGACATAATGATTACAAATCCATAGGCTAATGCAGCAGCTGCCAATAGTTTGCTCCAAGTCCTTTTTCCCCGGGAGCTGCGGGGCTTGTCCCCCTTACCTCCCCGTCCCTTTGGCCGGCCCACGGAGCTCATGGTTAACACCTTGTCTTTGTCTATTCCGCTATTTTTTTGCCTAAATCCCGCTCCGCTATTTTTGGACTTCACGCATCAATCACCGTCCTCTTCATCATCACCAACACCAAACAGGCCCAAGGCCTGTCCCGGGATGACGATTACCACATCATAGCCCTTAGTCCGGGCACGATTAAATAAGGTTGCCACTGTGGAGGCGCTCAACTTCAACTGTTTGGCAATCTTTTCGTTGGAATAGCCCATTTCTTTCAAGGTAACTACCTGTCTCTCCCGGAAGCTGAGCTTTTCCGCTCCCCGGATCTCTATCTGCATAAATTGGTCAGCCCCATCAGCATAGTTATTCAGCAATCATCCCAAGCTTATCCCAAGCTTATCCCAAGCTTATCCCAAGCTTATCCCAAGGTTACCCCAAGGTTACCCCAAGGTTACCCCAAGGTTACCCAGGGATTATCCACAACTTATCCACACCCTGTGACTAACTTTTACGATTTTAGTACAAACTGTGTACAAATCTATTACATGTTTTCTACATCGTTGAGTTTTCTCCTGCCTCTCCGCTAATATTTCTGCAAAAGTTATAGTAGAGAAGACCTACTCCTCCGGTGGTTTAGGCTTGCTCCACAGGGAATGCAGCCTGGCCTTGACTCCCCGTATGTGTTTACGCTGCCACTGCTTATGCCGCTGGATGCCCCGGGCCACCGGGTCTGCCACAAACCGGCGGGTAACCCTTTTACCTCCCGATAATACCCGGTGTAAGGCCATTCCCAAAAAACCCAGCGGTACCAGAACAAGCTTCCTGAGGAGTCGAAACGGCCACAAAATCACTGTGACTATGATTGTAATCAACTTCACCAGGACTTGGACCAAACCGACCAGAAGCCTGCGTGCCACCGGACTAAGCCAGCGCAAATACAGCCCCAGCCCAACCAAGATTCCAAGGAAAACATAAAGCCTGACCTCGCCCCAGTTCCCTACCAGAAGCAGAAAAAAGGCCAGGGCGGTAGTTATAGACCAAAAAATCAGGTCACCAATTCCTGTCCCGATTTTACGAAAGTGCAGGTAGTACCTTAACAGCCAGTAAATGTCATATACCAGGCCCATGATTAGTCCGGTGCTCACGGTGACCAAAAAGGAATTAAACTGCTCATAAAGGGAAACCATGTGCACCCACCTCTCTGCCAGCGGTTTTACCTCATCTCAGGATCCTTTCCAAAAAACCTTTACCCTTGGTTTTAAAGCCTTTACCACCCTTCTCGTCGGTATAGTCAACAGCCACAACAAATCCTTCCACCACCAGGCTGCCCTCATCAAGGTTCAGTTGGGTAATGTGTAAACCTTCTCCCTTTAGAACTAAAACACCCATTTTGGTGTCCAGGATGATTTCCGCCTCATCAAAGCTGCTGACATGTTCCACCCCTTCAACCGATGTCCAGCCACGGTCAGTAATGGTTATCCGGTGCTTAATTACTCCTCCTTTGGTTTCCATGGACTAACCCCCTGTCATCTTTTCTTTCTTTTCATAGATATGCCCAGGCTTTCATCTGTATGCGAGGAGTATAAAAAGGGCCAAAAAAAAAGGGGCTTCCGCCCCAACTGTCATTCCCGCCGCCCGATTGGCATGGTTTCCTTTTCACTGCTCTTACCGGTAAGGTTATCATTTCCACTGTTTTTTAATGGCAATGTCTTTGAAATAATAATTAACGATATCCTCCGGGGCTTTCCCAGACCTGGCCAGCTGATTAGCCCCCCACTGGCAGAGACCTACCCCGTGCCCGAAGCCCTTACCTTGAAAAACAACCATATTGCCTTGAACATAGAGGTTATCCAGCTTCATGGACCTGACAACTTCGCTGCCCAAAGCCAGTCGTAATGCCGGTCCGCTGAGTACCTCGCCACCTACTTTGATTAACTCCGCCCGGCCCGAGGGACCCTTTTTGGCTATCCGCACCTGGGAAAATTCGCCCGGGTCCTTCCCTGTGCTTTTTAAGACTGCCTGCCGGACCTGTTGCGTAGAAAACTTGGCTGTCCACCACCGGTTTTCGGGAACAGTAATTTTCAGGCAGCCGTCCTCCACTACCTTCACATAGGGGGTAGGTTCCTTATAATATGCCAGTCCTTCTGCAGCTGTAGCGGTTTTTCCACCGTCACAGGCATGAAACCAGGCATGAATATATTTATCTTTGTACAGGACCACTTCTCCCCTGGTCATAGCCACTGCTTTGCGCACATTGGCATTGATTTTTTCCGGTGCATAGGCCTGAAACTCCTCAACACTGGTAGATGCATCTGTCCCATGCAGTTTTTTGACCCGTCCTGTCTTAATGTTTTCCATAGTAAAAGTCCTGGCCAGGATAGCTTGAGCCGCCAGGGCTTCCACCGGCCAGGAGGTGTCCATCTCGGCCGCTACCACTCCGGCAATATATTCTTCAATGCCAATTTGTTTTTTTTCCCCGCTAGCATTCACAAACAAGCTGATCTTTGGCTCAGGCTTATTCGTATCCTCGACCCGTGGGCCCGGGATGGGTTTTTGCTGAGCTCTCCTGAGGCAGCCGGTAGAACCTGCAACCAGTATCGATAGAATCAAACCCAGAACTACAATTTGCTTAATCCTCACTTGCTATCCCTCCGGTAAAAGTTTTTTAATTCTATTTAAGTTTTAACCGGAGAGTGGCAAATTATGCTCATGGCTTAGTGTTTTGAATTTTAATCTAATATTTTGTAAAGCTCTTTGGCATCTTGTGCCTTCACGGACTCGGCCTCGCTTAGCACTTCCACCCGGATTTTCCTCTGGCCGAAATCTATTTGCAGGACATCCCCGGCCTTGACTTCGCTGGAAGCTTTGGCCGGTCTGTCATTAATTAAAACATTACCACGGTCACAGACTTCTTTGGCTACTGTGCGTCTTTTGATAATGCGTGATACCTTAAGAAATTTATCCAGTCTCACGGTAATCCCCCTTAGATGAACAAAAATCAGGTCCGTATGAACCTGATTTTTTGCTTAATAACTCATTTTATGTAGTGTGGGGTCAAGTGACTTATTCAACAGCATCCTTGAGGGCTTTGCCGGCCTTGAAAGCAGGAATCTTGGCAGCAGCGATCTCAATTTCTGCACCGGTTTGAGGATTTCTACCCTTGCGTGCAGCACGCTCGCGCACTTCAAAGGTACCAAAGCCAACCAGTTGAACCTTATCACCTTTGGACAGTGCTTCTTCGATGGAAGCAAAAACAGCGTTTACGGCTTTTTCGGCATCTTTTTTAGTCAGTTCGGATTTTTCAGCAACACTGCTTACCAGTTCTGATTTGTTCACAACAAATCCCTCCTGTAATTTAAGTAAAGTATTTCGTTTTAGCATATTCGCTAAAATCCTTGCATTTCCTGCTAATCAGTAAATTTTTCCTGCATTTTTTTCTTTTTTTGCTATTTATTTAAATTTTTATTCCATTATCTTACTCTCCTCCCATATCTTGTCCAGTTCCTCCAGAGTTGTTTCCTTTAAACTCCTTCCCCGGGACGTAATTTGTTGTTCTATGTATGCAAACCGTCGCATAAACTTGTTATTCGTTACCACCAATGCCTCCTCAGCATCAATTTTAAAGAAGCGGGCTACATTCACAATTGCAAACAACAAATCTCCCAGTTCTTCTTTAAGGTGTACCAGCTTGTCTTCCTGCAGGGCTTGTTTTGCTTGGTGCAGGACCTCTTTAACCTCTTGGACTTCTTCCAGAACCTTTTCCCAGGCTCCCCGGTAATCAGGCCAATCAAAACCCACTTTCGCGGCCTTGGACTGAAGCTTTTCCGCCCGCATTAAGGCCGGTAATCCCAGGGGAATTCCATCCAGGACGGACTCCCCGGCCTCGCCCTTGGCAACCTTTTCCCCGGCCTTAATCCGCTCCCAATTGACTACTACATCGGCACTGCCGGAAACCTCTGCAGTGCCGAATACATGAGGATGCCGGCGGATCATTTTTTCTGTTATTTCCATTATGACATCGTTGATGTCAAAGTATGCATTTTCCCTGGCAATTTGAGCATGAAAGACTATTTGCAGTAATAAGTCTCCCAATTCTTCACATATTTTATACACATTACCTGAATCAATAGCATCCAGGACCTCATAGGTTTCTTCTATCATATACTTTTTGAGACTCTCATGGGTCTGCTCCCTATCCCAGGGACATCCCCCCTCACTACGCAGGTGGGCCATGACATTGACCAAAGAATCCAGGGCATATTCACAGTTCTCAGCTGCCCAATCCCCACTGGCCAGCGGCGGAACAAACACACTGGTCAGGTGGTCCACCCAAGGCAACCTGTCCAACTCAAACAGCGGTTGCTGTTCCCGGCGTTCCTCCCCAGGTACCCCGGCGGCCCTGACCACAGTAATCATATGTTCGTCAGGATAGCACTCCATAAGTCTGAGTTTAACCTCGGAAGCCACTACCTGGCTGTAAACCTGGGTAATAACTGTGGGTAATGAGGTTACGACAGGCTGTTCATCCAGGGTCAATCCATCCAGCAGGCAAAACCCTTGCACCGGGTCTATGTTTAGCACCGGGAGCAGCACATCTAAAAAACTCATAGCCGGCACTATTGCCACCTGGAGTCCCAACTCCTGCGCCAAGTTTAAAATCTCCTGCACAGACCGTTCAGCCACCAGGGGATGCCCGGGTACACCGTAGATAAGCTCACCTTGCCTGGCTTCCGCACAAATCTGCCGGGCAATCCCGGCGTAAACCTCCTCAAACGCTTCTGCACGCTCATAAAGCTCGTCAAAGGTAGCAAACCCTACACCCCCGGCCTTAAGCTCCTCAGCTGCCGGATGCACCCCTGTCCGCAGCCACGTCCGTTTACTCTCCTTTAGCAAACGGTACGTCCCCAGGGGGACACCGGACAGCCCCCCCGGCCCCAGGCCGACAATAGTTATGTCCGGCCGGTTTGCATCTGTTTGCTTGGCAATACGCTGTTCAGTCATATCTCTGCCTCCATAATCAGCATTAGGTAAAAGGAAAAGGTAGCATACGGAGTACGCTACCCTTTGAAACTTACTGTTCCATTTGCTTAGCCAGGAATCCCGCAGCTGTTTCGGCTAGTTTTTGCTCCATTTCACCCATTTGGATGTTAGCATCTTTAGAAAGGAGAATTACTGCGCCGATTGGATCACCCTGAGCTATAATGGGGGCTATGACTTCAGCCGAGAACTTGCATGTGTCTTGATCATCCTCGGTAAGACAGCCTTTACAATGCGGGTGCTCTCCCGGACGATTTATGAGGACCGCATTCCGTTCTTCCATCACCTTTTCCACAGCCGCACCTAAAGGTTTGTTCAGGAATTCCTTTTTGGGCGCTCCCGCCACCGCTATAATGGTATCTCTATCGGCTATACAGGCAATATGCCCAATAGCCTCGTGTAAGGAGTCAGCGTATTCCTTGGCAAAATCACCCAACTCGCCTATAGGTGAATACTTTTTTAGGATAACCTCCCCTTCCCGGTCCACAAAGATTTCCAGGGGATCTCCTTCCCGGATTCTGAGGGTTCTGCGGATTTCTTTGGGAATGACAACTCTGCCCAGATCATCAATTCGCCGTACAATTCCTGTTGCTTTCATTACTTCTTCCTTCCCTCCTTTTCTTGGTGGATTTTAGGAGAACTTCTTTTCACAGATAGTATATATCCACCTGGAGGGAATTATTCATTTTTTACCAGTAGATTGCAAATTTTTTCAAGAAAAAGCATTTATTTTAGGGATGACCAGGGGGTTTTTCGCCTTTAGCACCGCCTTGTCCGGCAGGCCCTGTACCAGGTGCGGGAGCCGGAGGATTAGGTAACTTTATGTCGATTGTGGCCTTGCTTTTCAGGTCACTGGTGTATTTCGCAAAGACTTCCTGCTTCTTCTGGAGGGGTAGACTGGCCTGAAGCTCGCCTTTTACCTCTTCGAAGCTCTTAGACTTGGCAGGAATCTTTTCTTCCAACTTAATGATATGAAATCCATAGACGGTCTTTACCGGTTCCTTAGTAACCTGCCCGGGCTTAAGGCTAAAGGCGGCATCCTCAAATTCCTTCACCATTTCGCCGCGGCCAAAAGTGTACTCGCCGCCTTTGTCCTTGGAACCGGGATCTTCGGATTTTTCTTTGGCCAGCTTGGCAAAATCCTCACCCTTGTTAATCCGGTCGAGAACAGCTAAGATTTCCTGCTTAGCCTGGTCGGTGGTCCGGCCAACCTTTTCATTGGGGGTATCAAATTTGATGAGAATATGGCGGGCCCTTACTTTTTCGCCTTGCTTAAAGGTTTCTTTGTTCTCATCATAATATTTTTTAATGTCGGCATCGGAAACTGTTACATCCTTGGTTACTTTGTTAAACAGTGCATCCAAGGCGATATTTTGTTTAGTCCAGTCCGCAAATTCCTTGATATCCATATTGTAGGTCTTTAAGGCATTCAGGAATTTTTCTTCGGAATCAAACTTCTTTTTAGTTTCCTCAACCTTGGCCTTTATATCAGAATCAGAGGGCAGTACACCCTGTTTCTTGGCTTCTTGCAGAAGCAGCTTTTCCTCTACCATTCCGTCCAGCAATTGACGTTCAAGGGCTTTTTTCATGCCTTTTCCCTGCTCGGTAGTAAAATCAAGGCCTTGGCTTTTGTAAACTTCCACCATTTTAGCCAGACGCTTGTCCAACTGCGCCCGGGTAATCTCCTCCCCGTTTACCGTTGCTACCGCCTCGCTTCCGGGCTTCTTGGTACAGCCGGCGACAGTTGCTGCCATGACAACTGCCAAAACAAAGCTGGTAGCTTTGCGCCATTTGTTCATTATTTCACAACCCCTTTCCTGTTATAAACTCATTATACAAAATAATTTCCCCTATGCCAAGCTTTTTTGCCCCGCTTGTTTGTGCCCTGCAAAGCAACTAATTCCAGCCCCGCAAATGCACTATAGCCTGCCCTGCTCACAATTTGTCCGGGTAAGTAAATCCTTCTTTATATGGGTGAGCACTTCCAGGGCTTCGCTTAAAATTTTCTCCGGACCCAGCTTCCGGACAGCCAGCTTCATTTGAACCTGGGGTGCGGCCACGAAGGAAAGATTGCGATACTTGGCTGCCAGTTCCACTAACTGCTGCCCTGACACCGCCGGTTTCTCATTGAATCTGAAAGTCAGGTAACCCCCACTGAGAGAAACCCCGGAAAGGCCCTGCTCCAGGCAAAGGGCTTTAATTCTGGCAATAGCCAGCAGATTAAGTACGGGTTCAGGGGGGTCCCCAAACCGGTCCACTAATTCCTCGCCCACTTCCTCCACAGATTCCTCCAGGCGGCTGAGCATGATCTTGCGGTACATTTCCATTTTCCGGGCCTGGTCCGGGATGTAATCATCACTGATATAGGCATCGATGGGGATTTCCACAGAGGGCTCCTGCAACTCTGCAACCTGCTTACCCTGGAGCTCTTGAACGGCTTCCTCCAGAAGCCGGCAGTACATTTCAAACCCTACGGACATAATCTGACCATGCTGTTCCGGCCCCAGGATATTGCCGGCCCCCCGGATTTCCAGGTCGCGCATGGCAATCTTAAACCCGGAGCCGAATTCAGTAAATTCCCGGATGGCTTGAAGACGCTTTTCAGCCACCTCGGTCAAGACCTTGTCCTTCTTGTAGGTCAGGTAGGCATACGCCAGTCTGTTGGTCCGTCCCACCCTGCCCCGGAGTTGGTACAATTGAGACAGGCCCATATGGTCAGCCTCATCAATGATTATCGTATTTACATTGGGAATATCCAGCCCTGTTTCGATAATGGTAGTGCAAACCAGGATGTCCAATTCACCTTCCAAAAAATCCAGCATGATACTTTCCAGGTCTTCCTCTTTCATCTGCCCGTGGGCCACAGCTACCCGGGCCTCAGGTATAAGAGACTGCAGGGCCTCTGCGGCCTGGTCAATGTCCAAAACCCGGTTATGAACAAAGTATATCTGGCCCCCACGGTTCAATTCCCGTAAAATTGCATCTCTGATGACCTGGTAGTTGAATTCCACTACATAGGTCTGGACAGGATAGCGGTCCTCCGGCGGGGTTTCCAGCAGGCTCATGTCCCTGGCCCCAATTAAGGACATGTGTAAAGTCCGGGGGATGGGGGTAGCGGTTAGGGTAAGCACATCTACCGAATGTCTGAGCTGCTTCAGCCGTTCTTTGTGGGCAACCCCAAAGCGCTGTTCTTCGTCTACAATTACCAGTCCCAGGTCCTTAAAAACCACATCCTCCTGTACCAGGCGGTGGGTTCCAATCACAATATCCACCTGGCCTTGGGCAAGTTTGTTCAAAGTCTGGCGCTGTTCCTTGGCTGAACGAAATCTACTGAGCATTTCAATGGTAACGGGAAAATTAGTAAAGCGCTGGCGGAAGGTATTGTAATGCTGCTGAGCCAGGATGGTGGTAGGTACGAGTACAGCCACTTGCTTACCCTCCATCACTGTTTTAAAGGCCGCCCGGATTGCAACTTCAGTCTTCCCGTATCCTACGTCACCACAAAGCAGCCGGTCCATGGGCTTAGGCCGCTCCATGTCAGCCTTTATTTCCGCAACTGACTGGATCTGGTCAGGGGTTTCCTCAAACGGGAAGGCTTCTTCAAATTCCTTTTGCCAGACGGTATCCGGTCCAAAAGCATAGCCCTTCAGGCCCTGCCTGGCAGCATACAGCTGGATTAGGTCCTGGGCCATGGACTGGACCGACTCTTTGACCCTGCTCTTTACCTTGGCCCACTCGGTTCCCCCCAGCTTAGACAGCTTGGGTCTGTGCCCCTCTGCGCCCAGGTATTTTTGGAGCATTCCCACCTGGTCATTAGGCACATAGAGCCTGTCTTCGCCTGCATATTTTACCAGCAGGTAATCCTTTTGAATCCCTGCAACATCCAGTTTCTGAACTCCCTGGTAAATGCCTATACCGTGATTAACATGGACAACATAATCTCCCACATTGAGGTCGGCAAATGCTGCAAGCTTAGAACCCTGGCGGGTTCCGGTTTTTTTGCGTCCCTTTTTCTGAGTTCCAAAAATCTCTGCATCAGTGAAGAATACTGTTTTACTGTTAGTGAGCTCAAATCCGTTCTGAAGAGTCCCCTCGGTGATGATGATGTTTCCCGGGCGGACCTCCTGGTCTAAGCGGCTTAAGTACAAAGCATCAAGCCGGGCATCCCGCAGAGTCTGCAGTATTTTTTGGCACCGCTCCCGGGTGTCAGCCATAATAACCGCAGCATACTCATTTTTCCGCATGCGCCGTAAATCTTCTACCAAAATGTTGATCTGCCCGCGCAGGGAAGGGTTGCTTTTGGCCGGGATACTGACAATATTTCGCGGTTTCCAGTTGCCGGGCTGTTTGGGCAACAGGGCAAACCCGGTTAAGGAATAAGCTTGCATTTCTTTAAAGAGGGTCACAAAATCCACATAATCCCTGGCTTGGCCAGGTAAAGCCAGTCCTTTTTCCAGCCAGTTGGCCCAATTCTCCGCCTGCTCCCGCTCAGTGTTTTCTGCGCTCTCCTTAACCCTTCCAGGCTCATCCACGCAAACAGGCGTTAATTTGGGCAGGTAGTCCAGCAGGGTTACTCCTTCGGGATTGAAATACCCCCCAAACTGCTCCAAGCCCTCAAAGAAAATGTGCTCCTCTACCTGTTCCAGGCAGTGGGCCATTTTTGCTTCCAGGGCCGACTGGGCTTCCCTGCGGCCCAGTTTTTCCAGTTTCTTGTTTTGTTGAGCCCAGTCAGCTTTAATCCGCACTAGGGCTGTCTGCCAGCTTTCCTCAGTGAGTACCAGTTCGCGGGCCGGAATAATCTCCACCCGGTCCAGTTTTTCCAGGGAGCGCTGGGAAGCCGCATCAACGGAGCGAATAGAATCAATTTCATCATCAAAAAGCTCTAAACGAACCGGGTCCCCCCGGTCAAGGGGAAAGATATCGACAATCCCTCCCCGGATACTAAACTGACCCATTCCCTCAACCTGCCGGACACGCTCGTAACCCAGGCTGGTCAGCAACGCAGCCAGCTTATCGAGCTCAACTACTCCGCCCACTACAAGGCTCACGCAGTTCTCCCGAAATTTTATGGCAGGCATCAACCGTTTGCATAGGGCTTCTACCGGAGCCACAACCACAATTTCCCTGCCTTGGGCCAAACCCGCCAGCACTTTTAGTCTCTGAGCGGCAAGTTCTTTACTGTGAGCCAGGATGTCATAAGGCATAATCTCCGGGGCGGGGAAAAAGAGCGCTTCCTTCTCCGGGAGGAAGGTCTCCAGATCACTGATGGTCTTACGGGCCTGGAGGGCACTGGCGGTAACCACCAGGAGCGGACCCGGACATCTGGCTTTTATCCCCGCCAAAAGGTAGTTGGTTTGAGTGCCGCTCACCCCGTAAACTAATTGCTGATAACCCCGCTGTACCCCTTGCCAAATGGCTTTCATCTCTCCGGAATTTTCCAGGGGCAATAATAATCCTCGGGCCATTCTTCTCTCCTTCTCCATACAAAAATAAAACACAAAAAAGCTTTAGCATCAAAAGGGCTAAAGCTGTACACTCGAGGGGTTACTACTGTCAATGAAGCAAAGCCTTGTAGGTTATTCCCCCGTCGTCTCCCAGGCCCATCTCCTGGATACAGTCATGGCACAGGGTGCTGACAAATCGCTGTGTTCCTTGGTTTTCGTGCATTTTCATTATACCCTGCCACTCTTCTTCAGTCAAGGAATCATCCTGTTCCGGGTTTTCTATATCCCCGACATCTACATCCTCCAGGATTTCCTGGCAGCAGTCACAAAAGTAAATCAGCCTCATGGTTATCCCTCCCTGCGGTGGTGTGTTCCGGTTGCCGGCACAGGCTTTAAGACCAACCAGTTCCAGGCCAGGTGGGCCAGATAGCCCCCGGTGAGGCCGATGAGGGCATACCCTGAAAGCCGGTAAAGCCCGAGGGTTATCAGGCCAAAAGCCATATGTCCCAAGTAACTGGCCAGCCCTGCCCATACCCCGGTCTTGCGGGTAACCAGGGTATCGTACACAGCCTCAACCGTGCCAAAAACCGCATGGGACAGGAAGACGGAACTATTAAAAGCCAACGCTAACAAGGTTTTAGACAGTTCTTCCACAGCGGGAACCAGGTATACAATACCTCGCGGTCCGAACCGGTCAGCAATCTGCCCATTAGCCAGCCATGAAGCCACAGCTGCCAATAAACCGGCTAAAATAGCCCACATGAAAAATTCCCCCTGTCCCTTACCTATGTAGTATGGCAGGACTACGGGGAAATCATACCTAGCAATCCCACTGCCTGGGTAAACCTTGTTTAATTACCGTCCAATTCTTATCTGGGGTCGGGAGGAGATGGGGTGTTC
>JAJZTU010000179.1 GCA_021848765.1 Bacillota bacterium | reverse complement strand
TCCGATCTGTACATAACCGGGAGTCTGCCGCCGCTGTTTCATGGCCACCAGCAAATCCGTGCCGCCTGCCATAACAGAACATTGTCCCCGGTATTTTTCAAGTAAGCTTACCGCTTCACTAACCGCCTCAGGCTCCAGGTACTCAAATTTGGGTAGACGCATTGTTTGGCCCTCCTTACTCCAACCTTTCCCATTTCCCATCCTTGACGATCAGGGTATATACTTCCTTGATCCCGTCCCCGGCCCCGTCAATGCTGGTTTTACCCATCACGCCCGGATAATCCTTAACCCCGGCCCATCCGTCCCGGATGGCTGCCCTGGCTTCTTCCAGGGGGGACTGGGCGGTGAGCTTGTTCTTCCGGATGAGCTCCGCTGTAATCAGAGCGGTATCATACATGGAAACAGCAAAGGTATCCGGAGTGGGACCCAAGCCTGCCGCCTGGGCGGCTGTTTTGAATTTAGCATTGAATTCCTGCACCTTTGGGTCCGGACTGGTGGGCCAGAAGTTGGAGAGAGCTACCCAACCTTCCACCGCATCGCCACCCTGTTCAATCAAAGCCTCGGAGTACATCCCGACATTACCCAGGGCCGGAATATTCATCCCTTGGCGCTTCATTTCCCGGGCCAGGGAAGCGATCTCCTGATAAAGCCCCCCGACCCCGATAGCCTCCGGTTTCAGTTGTTTCAGGGCCGAAACCTGGGCGCTGAAGTCGGTATCACCGGTGTTGTAGGTAACCGGCTGCCCCTCTTTGAGCATAACCAAGCCCGGGGTCGCTTTTAAAGCTGCCGGCAGCGTCTTGGTCCCAAAACTCTTGGAAATGGCATCCTTCATGTCAGTGACCACAGCAATGTTTTTCACCGGATATTTTTTGAGGAACAAGGGCAGAGCCACTTTGAGCATCTTGTCATCTGTCATCGAATTCCGGAACGCCCAGGGCCTGTTGGCCGCTGAAATCCCCGGCTTCGCCGAGGTGGCGGAAATAATCGGAAGCTTCAATTCATTGGCCTGGGGAAATGCCACTTCAGCCTCACCGCTGAAATACGGCCCTAAAATGGCCAGCACCTTATCCTCCGTAGCCAGTTTCCTGGTCAGGATTACTGCCTGCTGGTTCTCACCGCCGGTGTCGCAGATGATGAACTTAACCGGGTTGCCGTTAATCCCGCCGCCCTGATTAATTTCCTTTTCCGCTATCTCCAGGGCAACTTTTTGCTTTTTACCCCAGTCTGCTCCTTTCCCGGTCAGGCCGGTAAGCACCCCGATTTTTACCGATTCGGGCTTTTGCTCCCCGGTTGGCCCGCCAGCCCCGGAAGAAGTTTTGTCCGTCCCGGTCGGTCCACACCCCACCGCAATAACTGATAACAGGGCCAGGATTACTGTAAATACCGTACTTGTTAACCTGCTTTTCGCAAACACTGTTTAGCGACCTCCTTTCTATTGACCGGTCAGTAAATTATCCGGTTGTTCATACTCCAGGCCTAAATGATTTACCATTTGCCACACAGTACCCAACGCCCGCTTAGCATTGCTGCTTAATGCAGGGTAATCTTCAACTTGGCTGATTTCTTTCAGCAACATGTAAATCTCCTGTACTTTCTGCTCAATCTCAGCCGGGTTTTCTTGATAACGCACCCTGACCCCCCCTAACCGGTTTGACTCAAGCCGGCATCTTCACGGTCCCTGATATCCAGCAGTCGACGCGCTTTCAGTTCAAACTTCGGTAAAGTTCCCGGTTCCACAATTTCAACAACAAACTTGAGACGGTGGGCCTGGTTCAAAGCTTCCGCTATCTTGTCCCGCAGTTCTTCATGAGCCGCAGCAGCAACCTCCGGCACAGGCTCGATTTTGACCATAATCTGGTCAATACCTTTTTCCTTGAAAAGGATAATCTGAAATTCATCGGCCTCACGGAATTCGCGGATGATGTTTTCCAACGTGCCGGGGAAAACGTTCACCCCCCTGACCAGTTTCATGTCATCTGCCCGGCCCAGTATGCCCCCCCGGTAAAGGTCAAAACTCCGGCCGCAAGGGCAATTAGTGTTTTCCACCCGTTCTACCAAATCCCCCGTACGGTACCTAAGCAGCGGTATAGTTGCTCTACCAAAAGATGTGAGCACCAGTTCTCCTTTCTGCCCGTAACCCAGTGGCTCTCCGGTGTCAGGATCGATCACCTCCTGGAGGTAGTGGTCTTCAAGGATATGTACCCCTCCCGGTTGGGCGGCACACTCAAAAGAGGTTGATCCCCCGGTTTCCGACATACCCGGGAAATCTCCCGCTTTGGCCCCCCAGGCTTCCTCAATTAGCTTTTTAGTGGCAGGAATGTTAGCCCCTGGTTCACCGGCATGTATCAACAGCCGCACCTGGGATTCCCTGGCCAGATTTATGCCCAACTCGTCCGCCACCTGGGCCAGTCTTAAGGCATAGGTAGGCGTACAAACCAGTACGGTAGCCCCCAGTTCAATGATTTTGCGCACCCGCTCCTCGCTGGATAAGCCACCACTGGGGATAGTCAGCGCCCCGATTTTTTCCGAAGCGTAATGAGCTCCCCAAAATCCGATAAACGTTCCATAATTATAGGCCAGATACACGGTGTCGGTCTCCCTGACCCCGAAGGCGTACATCCCGTAACACCACATCTCGGCTATCCATTCCCAGTCTTTCCAACCGTCCAGGATACGCAGCGGCACCTTCCCGGAAGAGCCTGAGGTTTGGTGATAGCGCACCGCCTTCGCCGGCGGCACTGACAAAATATCACCATAAACCGGATGCTCCGACTGGGACCGGTTTAGTTCCTCCCGGGTCAGAAACGGTATCGACCTGATGTCCGCCAAACAGTTGATATCCTGGGGCTTAACCCCGGCAAGGTCAAGTTTGTGCTGCCAGAACGGACTGCGCCTGTAGGCCCAATTAACCAAAGCCTGAAGCTTCTTTAACTGCAGCCTCTCCAGTTGCTCCCTGGGCATTAATTCTGTTCTTGGATTCCAGTACCCGTTTGCCACTGTTAAAATACACCCCCTTATTTTTTTATTAACCGGTTAGTAGAATTTGTTTGCTTAAATTTTATCACACGGTAAATAACAACTCACCTTTAAATCCGCCAATAGACAAAAACCCTAAATAAGCAGTATATTTCATCTGCTTAACAGTTTGGATTACAGCCTCCATCGGCGGATTTTGATTGAACATGATGAAGTCATGGCAAGAATGCGGAGGAAGATCAATGCCGCAAAAGAATAAGATTAAATATACTCCGATAGCAGTTGATGATATGGATGAGATTTTCTCATACATATCGAAGGATAATGTTGCCGCCGCAGAAGCTTTGTTGGAAAAGATAACCACGGGAATAGCCAGGCTTGCCGAGTCTCCAAATATGGGCTCGGTACTGTCAGATGAAGAATATACCCTTGTTAATGGTGGATATCGCTTTATCGTTATTCAGCCATATCTTGTTTTTTACAGAATAATTAATCATACCATTATCATACATCGAATATTACACGGTCGTCGGGATTATCTTCGCGAGTTATTTTCTACACAAGAATGAGGCTCAATAATAATTAAGCCTCTATTCTTCGTGGGTGGTCTCCCTCCAAAACGTGCTCCAAACCCTGTTTAAACAGATTAACTATATGTTCATCATCCAAAGAATAATAAACAATTTTACCGGCTTTTCGGTTCTTGACCAGTTTTAAGTTGCGCAAAACCCTCAGTTGGTGGGAGATTGCCGATTGGCTCATCCCCAGCAAAAAGGCTATATCACAAACACAAAGCTCCCCTTGGGAAAGGGCATTAATAATTTTGATCCGTGTTAAATCCCCCATGGCCTTAAAGGTCTCCGCCAGCCTGGCAGCACTGCTCTCATCTACCATTTCCTTCTGCACTCTGGCCACAACTTCTTCATGGAGACAGTTAACTTCACAAACATCACCCTGTTTATCCATGTTACCCCCTTGCCCAACCTGCCAGTGTGCTGCAGGCTCTTCCGTACACCGTTAGCCTGGTACAGGCTTTTCCTTAGTGCCCCCTGCACGCAGGGGGCAAGCAGCTTCCGCAACGCCAACTAATTAAGGATTTCTACCCTTTTATTATGCGTTAACATTCAAAGAAATGCAAACAAATTCCCGCCCGGCGTTTGCAAATAGTTTGCATCTGGCAAGCGGATAGCACATTATACTCCAGCAAACCCTTGATGCGCAAGACTTTGTGACAAGAGCCGACGGCCTCTTTCCTAGGTGTATGGCCATGGCTGCTCACTTCCGCCCTGACCAGGGGCATACTTTGATACAAACACCACAAATCGGCTTACCGATTAAGGGGCGCTGGGCAAAGTCTTTAGTGAGTTTATCTACACATTTGGCAAAATCCAGGGCGACTTCCCTGGTCTCGGGATGATATTCCCAGGAAGCCCCCCTGATAGCCCCGGCGGGGCATGCTTCCACGCAATTCCGGCATTTGCCGCACCTGTTCGGGATTGGCTGGCCGGCAACGGCAACCACAACAGCCCGGGTAAATCCGGAAAGCAGATTATCCGGAATTGCAGGGATGCCCTGAAGTCTGTCCAAATCCGCGATGCCTACCAAATCGGCGCCAAGCTGCAGGGCCTTATTTTTTGCTGTTTCAGTAAGTGTAGTCTCTGACATTGATGCTCCCCCCATATACGTTAAATTATTCCGTACGTCCGCTTTGATTACGATTATAGCATGGCTCAACAATTTTTTATATCCAAGATACCCCGTATCTCTTCAATATCCCGAGGAAATCATACAACCATTTCCTCATTTCGCTGTTCTTCCCTCCATAAGCCTTGCCATTAGGCCGGCGCTACAACGGATGAGTTGTCAAAATTTGCGGTTTAAGGTATAATAAAATTAAGATAATTTCTACAATTTCATATGGCTTGACCAGGCTACCATTCGTACCACATTTCGTACCAGTGGCAGCTACAGACATGCAAGATTTAGGCAAACTCACTAGTGGATGACCCTCTAGTTGGAGTTTGCCTAATTTATTTCCCGTCGTAGTTACCGGTGTGGTTACCAGGCACTAACCAGTATGCTACCAGGTATTTTGCAATGTGGGTTACCGCCAACTTTCACAATGTGGTTACCAGGGTCTTTAAGACAAGGAGGGGATAGCTATGGATTTATTGAAACGTCTTGAAGAGCACCGAGCGACCGAAAGCAAGCTAGCCTGGGAAGGAACATTCAGGGATTACTTTGACCTGGTCTGCGCTAATCCCGCACTGGCCAATCTATCCCACTCCCGGATCTACAACATGATCATTTCCGCGGGAGTGGAAGAAAAGAACGGCATCAAGCATTACAAATTCTTCGAAAAGGAAATCTACGGCCTGGAAAAAGCCCTGCAAACCCTGGTGGAAGAATATTTCCACTCGGCCGCCAAAAGACTGGATGTCCGCAAACGGATACTGCTCCTCATGGGACCGGTCAGCGGCGGAAAATCCACTTTGGTCACTCTCCTGAAAAAAGGTCTGGAAAAGTACACCCGTACCGATGGGGGTGCAGTCTATGCCATCAAAAATTGCCCTATGCACGAAGACCCGCTCCACCTCGTCCCCGAGGAATTGCGGGATGAAATTGCCCAGGAACACGGAATCCACATTGAAGGCAATCTGTGTCCCTCCTGCCGCCTGATGGTCCAGGAAAAGTACCACGGTAAAGCAGAAGATGTAATCATCGAACGCATTGCCTTCTCCGAAGCAGACCGGATAGGCATCGGCACCTTCACCCCCTCTGACCCTAAGTCCCAGGACATCTCCGAACTCACCGGAAGCATTGACTTCTCTACCATCACTGAATACGGCTCCGAATCAGACCCCCGGGCCTACCGGTTTGACGGGGAACTAAACAAAGCTAACCGCGGCATGATGGAATTCCAGGAAATGCTGAAATGTGATGAAAAATTCCTCTGGAACCTGCTGAGCCTGTCCCAGGAAGGCAACTTCAAAGCCGGGCGCTTTGCCCTTATCTCCGCTGACGAAACCATCATCGCCCATACCAACGAAGAAGAATACAAAGCCTTCATCAGCAACAAGAAAAATGAGGCTCTGCACTCCCGGATTATCGTGATGAAGATTCCCTACAACCTGAAGGTTAGTGATGAAATCAAGATTTACGACAAACTGGTCCGGCAAAGTGAGATGCAGCACGTCCACATCGCTCCCCACGCCCTGCGCACCGCGGCAATTTTCTCCATTTTGTCTAGGCTGGAAGAGTCTAAGAAGCACGGCATGGACCTGATGAAAAAACTCAAGCTTTACGACGGCCAGGAAGTAGAAGGCTTCCGGCAGAAGGACATCAAGGAACTGCAGGAAGAAGCCGTTAGAGAGGGCATGTTCGGGGTAGACCCCAGATATGTAATCAACCGGATTTCCAGCGCCCTGATTCAGCATGAATCCACCTGCATCAATGCCCTGGACATCCTGAGAGCGCTGAAGACCGGTCTCGACCAGCATGCCTCCATCTCTAAAGAGGAAAAGGACAAGCTGTTAAAATACATCACCCTGGCCCGCCAGGAATACGACGAAATGGCTAAAAAAGAAGTACAGCGTGCTTTCGTCTACTCTTATGAAGAATCTGCCAAGACCCTGCTGAATAACTACCTGGACAACGTAGAGGCCTACTGCAACGGCACCAGGCTCCGGGACCCCATTACCGAAGAAGAAATGGACCCCGATGAAAAGCTGATGCGTTCCATCGAGGAGCAAATCGGGGTATCGGAAAACGCCAAGAAGAGCTTCCGGGAAGAAATTCTCATCAAGATCTCCAGCTACGCCCGAAGGGGCAAGACCTTCAGCTATACCTCCCATGACAGACTAAAAGAAGCTATTGAGAAGAAACTCTTTGTGGACCTGAAAGATGTGGTTAAAATTACTACTTCCACCAAGACTCCTGATGAGCAGCAGCTTAAACGCATCAATGATGTGGTCGTCCGGTTAACTAAAGAGCACGGCTACTGTACCGTTTGTGCCAATGAGCTCCTGAAATACGTCGGCAGCCTGCTCAACCGGTAGTACCCGGCCGGCCGCAAAACTACGGCCGAGTGTGGAGAAAACTGTACAGAAAGGAGGGGTACCGTATGCATCAGCCAAATTTCCTGCTCTCCAAGGACGACTGGTCCCTGCACCGCAAAGGGCAGACCGACCAGCAGCGGC
>JAJZTU010000178.1 GCA_021848765.1 Bacillota bacterium | reverse complement strand
TCCGATCTACACAATACCGGGTCATGTCTACTGGTATTTTTTACACCGCTCTCGCAGCGACTTTTATAGGTTAACATGGCTTTGCGGAAATGTCAATGGCCATTTTTAACCAAATCTTTTGCTTTGTGACGTTGGTCGACGAGCGATGCTTTGATAGATTAAACTAAGCTGTGACCCAAAACTTCCTTATATTGATTTTCAAAAAAATCTCTCGCAAAAACCGTCTTGAAACAAGTGACTAAAAAAGAGCATTACGGAGATAATAAATAACTGTATGCGCATAATTATGTTAAATAGACTTTAACCTCCTTGACTACTCAACCAAGATGTAATAAACTACTCATTGTCGCTCGACACTACAGCGACTGAGTAACGGCCCCTTGGTCAAGTGGTCTAAGACACCGCCCTTTCACGGCGGTAACACGGGTTCGAATCCCGTAGGGGTCACCAATTCTGTTTCAAACTTTGGGCGGTTAGCTCAGCCGGGAGAGCACCTGCCTTACAAGCAGGGGGTCGGCGGTTCGATCCCGTCACCGCCCACCATAATTTAATTACGCCAGAATCTAATCCGGAACTGTGGTGTAGAGGCCTAACATGCCTGCCTGTCACGCAGGAGACCGCGGGTTCGAATCCCGTCAGTTCCGCCATCATGCCGGTGTAGCTCAATTGGCAGAGCAGCTGACTTGTAATCAGCAGGTTGCGGGTTCGAGTCCCATCGCCGGCTCCATAATCCTAAACTTTTGGAGGGGTTCCCGAGTGGCCAAAGGGAGCAGACTGTAAATCTGCCGGCTCTGCCTTCGAAGGTTCGAATCCTTCTCCCTCCACCATCATTGCAATACTTGATTCAAGCATTGGGGTGTAGCCAAGCGGTAAGGCAGCGGACTTTGACTCCGCCATGCGTTGGTTCGAATCCAGCCACCCCAGCCATTTTTTCTTTCGCGGAAGTGGCTCAGTGGTAGAGCATCGCCTTGCCAAGGCGAGGGCCGCGGGTTCGAATCCCGTCTTCCGCTCCATACAACATGCGCCCGTAGCTCAGCTGGATAGAGTAACAGACTACGAATCTGGTGGTCGCAGGTTCGAATCCTGCCGGGCGCGCCATTTATTTCATAGGGGAGTAGCTCAATCGGTAGAGCGGCGGTCTCCAAAACCGTAGGCTGCGGGTTCAAGTCCTGTCTCCCCTGCCACTTTGCAAAACAAAGCAATTTATGTTATAATTAATATTGGTTTGTGCGGGTGTAGCTCAGTGGTAGAGCCCCAGCCTTCCAAGCTGGTTGCGAGGGTTCGATCCCCTTCACCCGCTCCAGTGTTTTAATTGGTTTCCATAGACTCTGTGCTATGCGCCCGTAGCTCAGCTGGATAGAGCAACGGACTTCTAATCCGTGTGTCGCAGGTTCGAATCCTGCCGGGCGCGCCATTTACCTTTAACAAACGTGGTGGCTGTCGCCAAGCCGGTTAAGGCACAGGATTGTGGCTCCTGCATGCGTGGGTTCGAATCCCATCAGTCACCCCAATATAATATCGCGGGGTAGAGCAGTTGGTAGCTCGTCGGGCTCATAACCCGAAGGTCGGAGGTTCAAGTCCTTCCCCCGCAACCAAAAAAATTCAAGACAGCATTATGCTGTCTTTTCTGTTTATTAACGCGCTTTTTTGACAGTTACCCCGGTGTTACCGGTTTACCGATTTTACATCTTTTTACCGGTTCTACGTTACAGGCTGTGCACCTGACCGAGGTCGGCCCCAATGTCATTAATAACATAGAACATAATATTATCAACCAGAACCATTAAATATACGCCGGGGTCAATGGTCCGGCGGCAACGCATAACCAGCAGTCCGTCATACTCCTTACCGATTTCCGGAAAAAATACCGGCTGGTTCTCTTCTTTCCGCACTTCCGTGATAACCTCAACCAGTTGCGGGTACTGGCTAAGGTATAAAGTTTCCACTTCTTCGTTCAATTTGTGTTACCCCCTTTAAAAGAAGAATCTTTGCCATTACAATCCAATATTATATCATGGGATACCAAAAGCTGAAAAGACGGGGCACTCCACTAAATAATGGATGCCCCGTCTTTTGTCCACCGGCGCTTTTGATTGTAAGCCGCTGCTTTGTGCCTAAGTCCTGCATCAGCCCTACATCGCTCTATACTGCATCTGCTTTTTACCCAAGGCAGTGTCATATAGCTCCATGTATTCCGCTGCCGACTTATTCCAGGAAAAATCCAGCTTCAGAGCAGTAGCGACCAGCTTTTGCCATTGTTCCGGGCTATGCCGGTACAAAGCAACAGCCCGATTGACCGTATCCAGCAGGTCCCGGCTGTTATAATCAGTAAAAACAAACCCGTTGCCTGCCCAGATCTTGGGATCGTAGTCGCTGACTGTGTCGGCAAGTCCTCCTGTGGCCCGGACTACGGGGATGGTTCCATAGCGCAAACTAATGAGCTGTCCCAGCCCACAGGGTTCAAACTTGGATGGCATCAGGAAGATATCTGCGCCCGCATAGATTCGCTGGGCCAGGATTCCGTTAAAACCCAGGTAAATCCCCATCTTTTCCGGATAGCGGTTGTGTACATCCTTAAAGAGGTTCTGAAAGCGCTCCTCTCCCTCTCCCAACAAAACAAACTGGATGTCTTGACTCAGCATTTCATCAATAATGTCCGCAATCAGGTCAAGCCCTTTTTGATCTACCAATCTGGAGACTAAACCGATAACCGGGACATCCTTAACAGGCAGGCCCATTTCCTTTTGCAGGGCATATTTGTTTTCCTTTTTGTCAGGGATGCTTTCTTCACTATAATTCCTATAAATCCTGGGATCTGTTTTGGGATTAAACTCATGATAATTAATTCCATTAACTATCCCGAAGAGGTCTCCGGAACGCATGCGTAACAAACCATCCATTCGCTCCCCGTACTGGGGGGTTTGGATTTCCCGGGCATAGGTCCGGCTTACCGTATTGATTATATCAGCAAACATCAGACCTGCCTTCATAAAACTAAAGGTCCCAAAAAACTCTACCTCTTCAGGAGCGAAATAGCGTTCAGGAATACCTAACAGCTTGAGCGTCTCTTTGGGGAAGTTTCCCTGGTACTGCAGGTTGTGCACGGTAAATACTGTGGCGATTTTTTTATAAAAGGGATTTCCGCTGTATTGTTCTTTGAGCATTAAGGCAACCGGTCCTGTTTGCCAATCGTTGAGGTGGATAATGTCCGGCTGAAAGTTCAGTCTGGGCAGCATTTCCAGGATGGCTTTGGCAAAAAAGGCATAGCGTTCGGCATCATCCCAGTGGCAGTATATTCCTTCACGGTCAAAGTAATGGTAATTGTCAATGAAATATACAGGTATCTCTTTGTGGATGTCACCCAAACGGGCTTCAATTTTGGATTCCCGGAGGATAGCCGTTTCCCTGCGGCCGCCAATTTCCACCGGAAAGTCCAAGCTGGTCTTTTGTACATCAATCTGCTTATACTTAGGCATCACTACCCGGACATCATTGCCCATGGTGGCCAATGCCTTGGGCAATGAGCCTGCCACATCCGCCAATCCGCCGGTTTTAGCGAAAGGCGCTACCTCTGCGGCTGCGATAAGTATCTTCAGGTTACGGTCCAACATCATTTCATTTCCTCCTTCGCGTGTCATAAGCAGTCATTTGTATTCCCAGTTAGTTTGACACTTTTTAGCGGTAGTTATAGCCCACGCAGAGGAATATTTGTTTTTCCTGAAAGCGGGAGTTAGATTCGCCTAATCCGCTGGACAGCCGGGCCCTGCCCATCACGCTGAACGGCCGGACTGTGCACGTCACCGGCCGCCGTTCCGCCAACAACCATATCCGGTATGAGTATTGTAGGCTGGGCATCAGAAACCGGGGCCCCCTGGCCGTCTTTGCCACAGGTTCCAATGGTATAGCCCAGGTCCTTCCCTACACGGGCTACTACATTCAGTACTTCCGGCCCATTGCCGGAAAGGGTCGCCCCCCGCACAGGAGCGGCAATTTGTCCGTCTTTAATTAAATAGCCCTCAGCTACATCAAAAACAAAGTCTCCTGTGGTAGTGTTGACCTGACCACCACCCATTTTTTTGACCAGCAGGCCGTTGGGTACATCTTTAATAATTCTTTCCGGATCCTCTTTGCCTGGGGCTATGTAGGTATTGCCCATCCGGGGAATGGGCTTATGCTGGTATGACTCCCTGCGGCCGTGGCCATTGGATTTGCGTCCTTCTTTACGGGCGGTCAGGCGGTCATACATGAAGTCAGTCAATATCCCCTCCTTGATGAGGACACATTCTTCCGAAGGAGTGCCTTCGTCATCAAACCTGTAAAAACCGTATTTTCCCTTCAGGGTAGCGTCATCAATCACTGTTACCTGAGGATTGGCAACCTGTTGGCCTTTTTTGCCGGCATAGACCGAGAGTTTCTTTTGGACAAGGTCCGCCTCCAGCCCATGTCCACATGCTTCATGAACCATGGTCCCCCCCGCTTCACCGGCCATCACCACTGCCAGCTTACCCGCAGGGGCGGGCTGGGCCTGCAGCATAAGGATGGCACGACGGGCTGCTTCCATAGCCACATCCTCAGGATTATTTTCCCGGAACAGTTCAAAGCCGGCCACCCCACCCACGGCATTATATCCTGTCTGGATGGTCGTACCCTCAGCAGCTACGGCATTTACGATAAACCTGGTCCGGATGCGTTCATCTTCTACATATTCACCTTCACTGTTAGCAATGATCACCTTTTGGATGACATCTCCATAGCCTACGGTCACCTGTTTAATCCGGGAATCATAGCCGCGGACTAATTTATTGGCTTTTAAAAGCAGTTCTACCTTTTGGTCTATACTTACCTGGTCAGGGCGTTCCTGGATGACAAAATCAAGATTTGACCTGACCTCAGACAGCTTAACTGACACATCCCGCTCTGCCCCCCGGGCCACATGGCTGACCACCTTGGCGGCTTCTATAAGGCCATCCAGGCTTAAATCATTGGTATAACCATAGGCGGTTGTTTCCCCGGAAATCACCCGGATACCGGCCCCGACATCAATTCCGGTATTGATGCGTTCAATCTTATCCGCCTCACACCCTACTCCTACAGTGCGTTTTTCTTCGACAAAAATATCTGCAAAGTCGCCCCCATGTTTCAGGGCCAGGGCCAAGACTTCCTGAAGGTCACCTTTATTTAACACGTGTACACCTCCATTGCTTCCGCAATTCTGATTATAAGTTAATTATACGCCAGGAAACAGGCAAAACCCTGCTTCCGGGCAGGTCCTTCCCAGATTTAGGGTTTCCTTTTCTGTGAACAATATTCCCTTGCTTTAAGAGCCAAAACGAGCTAAGAAGAGAGTACCCTCAGTATCAAGCCCTCAGGAATCGCGGAGGTAATCCGGACCCGCCCGATGGTTTCAGGGATTACGTATTTTATCTTGCCCGCCTCGGCCTTTTTGTCGTGGTACATACTTGCCAGTATATCCTGTGCCGCAACATTCCTATCCTCTACCGGGAGCCCAAAACTTCTGATTACAACCGTCACCCGGTTAAGCTCCTCCGCGGAAAGGAACCCTAACTCCCCGGAGACCTTACAGGCCATGACCATTCCTATAGCTACTGCCTCACCATGACGGTAAGCCCGGTAGTGGGTCAAAGCCTCCAGGGCATGCCCAAAGGTGTGGCCCAGATTAAGGATGGCCCTAAGGCCGCCCTCCCGTTCGTCCTGAGCTACTACCTGTGCTTTAATGGCACATGATTGTTTGACTATTTCCCGCAGGTCTTCCTGGTTTAAGGACAAAATTTCCCGGAATCTCTTTTCAAGGTAATCAAAAAAGTTCCCATCCCAAATCAGGCCGTATTTAATTACCTCTGCCAGGCCCGCTCTAAGCTCTTCCGCCGGCAGGGTTTTAAGCACATCCACATCGGCCCAGACCAGGCGGGGCTGGTAGAAGGCACCGATAATATTTTTCCCTTTGGGGTGGTTTACAGCCACCTTCCCCCCTACACTGCTGTCCACCTGGGCCAGCATAGTAGTAGGGACCTGTACAAAGGGTATCCCTCGCATGTAGGTGGAAGCGACAAAACCTGCCAGGTCACCTACCACTCCCCCGCCCAGAGCGAGGATGAAGGACTTGCGGTCCAGTCCCAGGGAAAGGGCTTGATCGTAAAGCTGCATGGCCGAATCCATAGTTTTATATTGCTCCCCATCCTGCATGAGGGCTAAAGCAGGCTGGAAACCGGCTTCCGAGAGGCTTGTGACTATTTGCTTTCCATACAAAGCTTCTACTGTGGGATTGGAGATAACCATTACCTGCTTTCCCCAACCATGTTGCCTGGCATAACAGGATAATTCCTGACCCAAAAAGGGGAGAATCCCGGCGCCGATAACTATATCGTAACTATTGGCGCCTAAATCCACCTTAACTCTTTCCGCCTGATCAAGCTGCTCCACCGGCTACCATCCTTCCGTCCTGTTAAGATTGGTTGCGCTCAATTTCCCGCAAAGCCTGAGCAATTTTGTCCGCGATCATCCGCGGGGAAAGCTCAGAGGTATCCACTACCAGATCGGCAAAATCATAAGCGTCTTTCCGCTCCTCCATCAGTTGAATAATTTTTGCCATCAGCTCTCCGCCTTTTAGCAGGGGCCTGGTGCCTCTTGTTTCCACCCGCTGGTAAATTACTTCCGGCCTTGCGGTTAAGGCTACTACAAAGGTTTGCTCCCTTAAGAGGTCTACGTTCTCCGGTTTGAGGACTATTCCTCCTCCGGTGGCAATTACCTGACCTTCGGCTTTTAATAATCTTTTTAAAGCGAGTGACTCTTCAGAGCGAAACCGGATTTCGCCATGCTTTTTGAAAATCTCAGCAACTGTCAGGTCGGTAATCCGCTCAACTTCCTGATCAGTATCAACAAAACTATAACCCAAGTCCTGAGCCAGTTTTTTGCCCACAGAAGTCTTGCCCGTACCCATAAAGCCGATTAGTGCAATATTCTTCATTTACTACACCGTCCTCAGGGCTGCCTGGTAGGCGGCCAGGTTCTGCATTAATTCCTCCAAACTGTCTCCCCCGAATTTGTCCAGCACTACCTGGGCCAGGGTAAAGGCAACCACTGCTTCCCCTACTACACAGGCCGCCGGCACGGCACAGATATCCGAGCGTTCGATAGAGGCCACAAAAGGCTCCTTGGTGTTTAAGTCCACACTGCGCAGGGGCTTATAGAGGGTGGGGATGGGCTT
>JAJZTU010000177.1 GCA_021848765.1 Bacillota bacterium | reverse complement strand
CTGATAACCTTTGACGACGGGTATGAGAGCAACTATACTTTGGCCTATCCGGTACTGAAAAAGCTGGGTATGAAGGCAGTTATAAACATAGTGGTGGGTTTCACTCCCGGTGAAGAAGAGGGTTTGGTTCCGGGAGGGGGTTCGACTGCCGGAGCGCCCTTTCTGAAGCAAAATCACCTGACCTGGGAACAGATGCGGGAAATGGTGTTGAGCGGGTTAATTGAAATCCAATCCCATACCTATGACAGCCATAAGTTTGTGCCTGGGGAAGACGGGAAAATGCGCCCTGCCCTGACCACGCAGAAATATTTGCGGTCGGAGGGTAGAAAGGAACTCTGGGAAGAGTATACCCAGAGGGTGTATAATGACCTGACCAAGTCCAAGGAAACTATAGAACAAAAGCTGGGCACCAAAGTCACTGTTTTGGCTTACCCCTATGGGGCTTACAATGAAGCCACCGAAAGACTGGCCAGAGATGCAGGTTACCTGATGACTCTCTCCACCCGTAAAGGCTTTGTTAAGTCCGGGGACTCTGAGTACCTGCTCAAGAGGATTAATATCGGTGGAGACGGAGACTTGGCAACTTTTCAGCATAAGCTACTGGTAGAAAGGGCTGAAATCCCGGTGATGGCGGCAAAACATTATGCGAAAAGTGGAAATAGGTGGCCTAAACCTGAAGTGGAATAGGATATAATTCTAAACTGGAAGGGCGAAGTTAAATGAAAAACGAAGATAAGAAAAGAGAGCCAAGCGGCTCTCTTAACCATTGTGCCCTATCCCCCGGGCCAGGTGGTACAGAATAAGCTGATTAAGGCTGATGTTTTCGGCTTTAGCTTTCTCGGACAGGGCCTTGTGGAGGGATTTGGGTACACGGACATTAAACTTCCCGGAATATTCATCATCTGCCGGTTCAGGAATCTCTCTGCCCAGTTCTAGCGCTGTTTTTAGCCAAAGCTTTTGGGCATCACGAATCATTGTATAAGCTTCTTCCACAGTCTCTCCCTGGCTTAAGCACCCAGGAAGGTCGGGCATCTCAACTACATATCCGCCTTCCACGGCAGGATAGAGGACTACCCGATAGGGTAGGGTTAAGTAATAATCAAGGTCTTTTTTAGTCATCTTTCATCTCTCCTTCTAAAAGCTTTATTGCTCGTTCTACATAAAGAGCTTTAATGTGGGGTTGGTGAAAAGGAACTACTAACATCGCTGCTCCTTTGGTATATATGTAATGACTCGAGCCGCCGCCGGATTGTCTTCTGGTAAAACCGGACCGAGTTAAGATTTTGTCTAACTCCTCAAACCGTACTTGCTTGGGGTTATTTTTGATTTTCTGAAGTAGTTTTTCCAGTTTACTCAATGCCCTCACCCCAATATTTATAGTACCATATATAGTGGCAAGTGTCAAGGGATTATTAGAAATAATATCCAGAATTAGACACCTCATGGGTGTCTTTTTGAGCTAAATATATTTGGCACCCCGGGATGAACCTCAGGGTGCTTAACTACTTTCTCAGGATATTAAGCTGTTTGGCAATGCTCGGTTTCTTTACCGGCAATCCATGGGAACGTACCAACCATTCCCAGGAGGAACCAGAAGTAGGTATTGATCATAGGTACCTCAAAGACATTCTCCACCCCATTATGGAGCAGAAGCCCAAGGAGCCCGGCCATAATTCCTGCTCCCAAATGCCGCAGGAAGGGGTCTTTGGCCCGCCTGTAGGCATTAGTGCCAAAGCGCATACAGTTCAGGAACAGCCACAGCATAGCCCCCAAGCCCAGGGCGCCCATCTCAGCCAGAGTTTTTAAATAGTAGTTATCCACATAAAAGGCTCCGGGCAGCTTGTTATTAGTAGCCACTGCCCCGCCGTAGCGGCCTAAACCCACACCCACTATAGGAGATCTTTTTACCGTTTTAACGGCCTTTTCCCAGCGCACCAGGCGGCCGCCTTTTTGGCTGCTCTTCACATATTCCGGACTCAGCATGTAGCCCATCCGGGCAGTTACCGAGGGTACGGCCACAGGGGCCAGGATGGCGCCGATGAGGATTAAGGCCAGGACTTTACGATTGTGCACTATGCCATAGTACAGCATGGCGCCGATAAGGGCCAGCCAGGCTCCCCGGGAATAGGTGAAAAGCAGGCAGAGGCCCATGATTCCCAGCAATCCGGTAAAGACAAAGCGCTTCCACCAGGTCCGGACAGCAAAGATTATACTCACCGTCATGGGGATGGTCAAAACCAGGAGACTACCCAGGATGTTCGGACTGCCGATAATGGAAAATACCCGGGTCCGGATACCTTTTTCAGCCTGGTCAATCCACTTGTCCGGAATTGCCACTCCAACTATATATTGATAAATCCCAAACAGGGCGATGGCACTGACCAAAAGAATCAAGCCCACTGTGAGCAGCCGGACCTGCCGGCCGGTCTTGACCATGTTCACAGCTACAAAGAACCAGAAGAGGTATTCCACCACGGCCCGCAGGCCCTCAATGGCTATGTGCCGCTCCGGGGAGCGCACCAGCAGCAGGAAGAGGCTGACTGCCAGGAAGCCGATTAAATACCAGTCCAGGGAGGTAAACCTGTACCTTGCCCGCATGTCCCAGGCCATTCTCAGCACCCAGGTCCCCACAATCATGATAAAGGAGAGTTCATCCCAGGGACCGGTGAGAACCCCTGCCTTGCGCAGCACATAATCGATAAAGGCATAGGATATAACTAACCACAAGCTGCGCTGGGGCTGAATTAACACCAACCCGTAAATGACAGCGGCCACGGCCAGGACGGCCAGAAGCTTTCCCGCCGGAAAGGCCAGCCCGGCGCCAAGCACCGCGCCTGCTGCCACGAGGAGGATATCCACCCGGCGATTGCCCGGCCTGCTTGCTTCCGGTGATGGGTTATCCATAAGTAAAGCGCTATCTTTTCCAGTCACTTTATCACCAACCTCTGCATTAATCTCCCCAAATCAAATCCCGGGTCAGGCGGACCAGGATACTGCTGCCGGACAATTGCTCCCAACTCACTCTGACTGTCAGGCCCAAAGCCAGCGCTAAAGCGAGGCCGCCCCGGAGGACCAGGGAACGCAGGGACCAATGGGGATTCTTCACCAGCAGGATGGCTGAATTCGCCAGCAGTGCACTTAGGCCGAGCAAACTCAACAGGCGGATGGGTTGTTTGGGCGCTTCGTTATGTAGTTGGGAGAGGGTCCGGTAGGTGGCTGCAGGTTCCAACAGCAAGCGCAGGACCTTGCCTGTCCCCTCGATTAAGAAGCCTAACCCTTTGCCTGCGTAAGCCAGAATTTTATAGGTTAAGGAATTTCTAAAACCGGTGAGTTCATGAAAGGCATCGCTTCCCCGGTACCAGTTGACCAGGCTGCTGTTTTCAATGGCGAGGGACAGGCCCCGGGCCAGCCGGCCGGGGAAACTTTCGGACCATATGGCCTTTACTGACATATGCAGACCTCACTTTCAAAAAATATGGTGAACTGAGGCGATACACCCAATATTATATACCAGAGCCTGGCTAAAATCCATGACGGCCGGGTTTGACCAAAAAATTCTTGTCGCTTATTGGAAAACTTGATAAAATGTATAGGAAACCATGGATTCAGGAGTTGATTCTGTTGGAGAGAATCAAGGTGCTCCATGTAATCGGTGGCGGTGAACTCGGGGGGGCGGAGATGCACATCTTAAACCTCCTGACCCACATGGACCGGGAAAGGTTTGAGGTGAGGCTTTGCTGCCTGTTCCCCGAGCCCTTTGTCCAGGTAGCCCGGGCTAATGGGATCGCCACCGATGCTGTTGTCATGAGACATAAACTTAACATTGGCATTGTAGACAACCTCATGGAGATCATCCGGGGCCACCAGATTGACATTGTGCACACCCACGGGGTTAGGGCTAACCTGGTTGGGCGGTTGGCTGCCAAGCTTGCCGGGATTAAACACATTGTCACTACGGTGCACAGTGTCCTGGAACAGGATTATCCCTCTTTTTTTGCCCGTCAGGTCAACCGGCTGATGGAGAGGATAACCATTAACTCCGTAGAGCGTTTTGTCACCGTTTCCGACCTCCTGAAACAGGATTTGGTCGGCCATGGAATTCCTGCCGTTAAGATTACCACCATTTATAATGGTGTTAATTTGGCTGCCTTCCGTCAGGAGCGGGTTACCGGAGATGTCCGCAAGGATCTGGGCATTGCCCCTGACGTTCCGGTGCTGGGGATGATTGCCCGCTTTCATCCTGTAAAAGGCCACCGGTTTTTCCTGGAAGCAGCCAAAACTATCTCCCGGGTGAGGCCGGACTGCCGGTTCCTCCTGGTGGGCAGCGGCCAGTACCGGTCAGAGGTGGAGGCCATGGTTAAGCAGCTGGGCCTCCGGGAGCAGGTGATTTTCACCGGGTATAGGGAGGACATTGTCGATGTCCTGCACAGCCTGGATATACTGGTAATATCCTCTTTATCCGAGGGCTTTGGGTTGACAGCCATTGAGGCCATGGCCATGAAGGCGCCCGTAGTGGCCACCCGGGTAGGGGGACTGCCGGAAATCATCAAAGACGGCAATAATGGCATCCTCGTCCCTCCTGCCGATGGCCAGGCGATCGCCCAGGCAGTTCTGGACCTCCTGGCTGATCCGGAGGACAGCAGGGCCATGGCTGCCAGAGCCTTTGAGCATGTCCGGGAAAACTTCAGTGTGGAAATAATGGCCAAAAATACTGAGCAGCTTTACTGCAGCCTGATGAGCAGGAAACCGTAGTAATGGGGAAGCCGGAGTAATAGTGAAGACGGAGTAATAGTTCAGGGGAACTCCGGAAGTCTGTTGAAGAGAAATCAGGAAGTTATAGTTTGGGGGAAATATATAAGATGCTCACCAAGCGTTCCATAGCCAAAGCCGCTGTGGTTATCATGCTGGCGACACTTTTAGGCCGGTTTGCCGGCTTTATCCGGGAGACGTTTATCGCTGCCAAATTCGGGGCCTCCATGGCCACAGATGCCTTTCTTGTAGCTTATACCTTGCCGAATATCCTGGGAATAACCATAACCGGAGCTTTTAATGCCGCCTTTATCCCGGTGTTTACCCAAAACCTCCTGGGAGAGGACCGGGAAAAAGCCTGGCGTCTGGCCAGTTCCATGTTAAACCTTGTTTTTTTGGTGTTTTCGGCAATCAGTGTTCTGGGGATAATATTTGCACCTGTTGTGGTGAAACTCATGGCTCCCGGCTTTAACGGGCAGGCTGTGCAGCTTACGGTAGACCTGATGCGCATTATGTTTCCTGCCTTGATTTTTCTGGCCCTGGTGGGACTTACCTCCGGCATGCTTAATGCCCTGAACCATTTTCTGATGCCCTCCCTGGGTCCTTTGGTTTCCAGCCTGGCAATTATCGGTTCGCTGTTTCTCCTGACCCCTGCGATGGGGGTATACGGCCTGGCTGTGGGCACCCTGGCAGGTTTTGCGGGACAGTTTCTGATTACCATGCCGGAGCTGGTTAAGCGCAAATTTCACTACACCATGCACCTGGATTACCGGGACCCGGATATCAGGCGTATCGGTGAATTGATAGTCCCGGTGCTTATTGGGGTAGGGATTGGCCAAATCAATATCATCATTGACCGCATCCTGGCCTCAGGCTTGAACGAAGGGAGCATTTCCGCCCTGAACTATGCCTACCGCCTGATGCAGCTGCCCCTGGGCCTTTTTGTAGCAGCTATCTCTGTCCCTATCTTTCCCGCCCTGTCGGCCTATGCCGCCAAAAATGAGATGGACCGGCTTAAAGATGCTCTGGTAAAAGGAATGAATGTCTTTGCCCTCATCATGATACCTGCTTCGGTAGGGCTGATGGTTTTGTCCACACCTATAGTGCGCCTGCTGTTCGAGCGGGGCGCCTTCGACCGGGCAGATACTGCAGCGACAGCTATTGCCCTGGTATTTTACAGCCTGGGATTGGTAGGTTATGCAGCACGGGACATTATGACCAGAGTTTTTTATGCCGTGGAAGATACCCTTTCCCCGGTGGTCATCGGCGCCATCGGGGTAGCAGTACATATTGTGTTAAACATCATCCTGGTCCGGTTTATGGCCCATGCGGGCCTGGCCCTGGCCACTTCCATTATCACCTTTTTGAATATGTTTTTACTGGGTTATTGGCTCAGGCGTAAAATCGGGTCTTTTTTTCCGGCAGAGGCCTGGGTGACCTGGGGTAAGGTATTGTTGGCCTCAGGAGTAATGGCAGCAGTTGTCCGGCTGGTAGCGGTAAAACTTGCTCCTTTTGCGGATTCCCTGGGTACCAGGGGCTTAGCTATCCAGGTGGGAGGCGCAGTGGTTACGGGCGCTGTAGTCTACGCCCTGGTGATTTTGCTCCTGAAGGTGCCTGAAGTAAGCATCATAACCGGTATGGTACGGGAAAAACTAAAGAGAGGTAAACACGTACATGCTTGAAAACCAGCACATCATTTGCATATCTTCAGTGGACTGGAACCCGCTGTGGACCCGTAAGCAGCAGGTCATGTCCCGGCTGCCGGAAAACAATACCATCCTGTACATGGAGCCTCCAGTTACCGTGCTGTCCCCCTTCAAGGACCAGGCCATGTGGATGAAATGGAAAATGTGGTTTAAAGGGGTACGTAAGCTTAATGAAAATATCTACCTGTGGTCGCCGCCGGTTACTCTGCCTTTTGGCAACAAATACCGCTGGGTGAACAAATTCAACCAGTGGTGGCAGGCCCTGTACTTAAAGCGGGTTATCAAACAGCTGGGTATGCAAGATCCCATAGTCTGGACCTATATGCCCAATACAGGGGATATGGTTGACCTGCTGGACAAAAAGCTTCTGGTCTATGACTGTGTGGATGAGCACTCGGAGTATACCGGGCTGATCAATAAAGAAGTAATGCTCAATATGGAAAAAGACCTGCTCCGGGCTTGTGATGTGGTGTTTGTTACCGCTATCGGGCTTTATGAAAGTAAAAAAGCTTACAATCCCCATACCTGCTACCTGCCCAATGCCGCCAATGTAGAGCATTTTATGCAGGCCCAGGCCCCGGAAACAACTGTCCCTGAGGATATTGCCTCCATTAAGGGACCGGTGATTGGTTTTGTGGGAGTAATCCAGGACTGGGTTGACCTGGACTTGATGTATGCCGCGGCTGCGGCCCATCCGGAATGGTCTCTGGTGCTGGTAGGCCCGGTTGGAGTAGGTATAGATGTCAGCAGGCTTAAGGGATTGCCCAATGTGCATTT